>CAZZLB010000661.1:0-1942 GCA_964654655.1 uncultured Rhodoferax sp.
GTACGTCGGCCACGGCCAATAGCGCGGACGGGCCGCCGGGCGGGTCGGAGCCCCAATCCGCTGAACGGCCTTCCGGGCGGCCGTTCCTGACTCGCGTCAAGTAGCGCATTCCATCGAGCGCCGCAGCCCGGGCAGAGCGCTTCTGTCGGCATCGGGGCGCCTTTCCCGCGCCCTTGCGCGTGGACCATGGCTGCGCGTTCTCCTGTATTCTCGTTTTGTGCGCCCGTCGCGAGTCTCCTGACGGCGCGATTCCTAATCTTGTTGAATGCGCTACGATAGCCGCGGCAGACCTGAAGCGCGGCGGACTTGCGAGGCCGCGCCAGAGTTTTTGCGGATAGAGGTTCAGGGTGCAGGTAACTGGTGTATTGAGAGGTTGATATGAACAGCACAGCCCGCGACGCAGGCGACCAATCCGAAGATTTCCTTTTCGCCGACGAAGCCGAAGTCGACGCCACGGGAGAAAAGGCCGTGTGGAAGGTGCTTATCGCCGACGATGAACCCGACGTGCATGTTGCGACCAAGCTGGTGTTGCGGGATTTCTCGTTCTGCAATCGCACTATCGAATTCCTCGATGCCTATGATGGCAACGAGACCTGCGAACTTCTGCGGCAGAACCCCGATACGGCGGTCGTGTTTCTCGATGTGGTGATGGAGACGGAGGATTCGGGACTCAAGGCGGTTCGGCGCATCCGCGACGAGATTGGCAATCAGATGGTGCGCATCATTTTGCGCACGGGTCAGCCCGGGCATGCGCCGGAAGAGCATGTGGTGCTGAACTACCACATCAACGACTACAAATCCAAATCCGAAATGACGGCGAAAAAGCTGTTCACCTCGCTCGTCTCGGCCTTGCGCTCGTTTCAGGACTTGCAGACCATCGAATCCAGCCGGCGCGGCCTGGTCAAAGTACTCGATGCCGCAAGCAACATGGATTTTCGTTCGAGGAACCTGTTTGTTTCCGGCTTGCTGATGCAACTGGGTTCATTGCTGGATATCGGCGACAACGACCTGATCCTGGTCCGTCGCGGCGAGGCCGGCAACCAGCATTTGATCATGGCGGCGTGCGGAGGGTTCGATTCCTTCATCGGCGCGCCGATCGAGGACGTCCTCGATGCCGAAAGCATTGGCTGCATCACGCGGGTTTTTTCCGATGGCGCCACTCACATCGACGATAAGCGGTCGATATACCTGGTTCCCATGCCCGACCTGAGCGACGTGGTTGTCTATGTCGGAGGTGCGCGGAAAATCAGCGAAACAGAGTTGGCGTTGATCGACATTTTTTGCATGAAGATCGTGCTCGCCTATGACAACTTCGAGGCTGTCGAGCAATCGCGGCTGGATCAGAACGCGGAGATCGCGTTGCTGGCGAAATTGACGGCGCATGCGCGCTACCTGCCGCTCTCCCATGCCATCAATCGCGGCAGGCTGAGTCGGGACATCGCGTCGCGGATGAAGGAGCGGGACCCGGGCCGGACCATCGAGAAGCGCCTGCCGGAGATGCTTGAGCGCGCCGCTATGCTCGCCGACATCGGCAACCAGGGGATTCCATCGAGCGTCCTTGACCATGCTTCGGCGCTGTCGGCGGAAGACATGGCCCTGGTCCGCAGGCATCCTGAACTCGGGGCGTCGATTTTGGCGGACGCGCTTGCCGAGGTGAAGGGCGGCCGCGTGGTCAATCTAGCGCGCGAAGTCGCCTTGTCCCACCACGAAAATTTTGACGGTTCGGGTTACCCGCGACAACTGGCGGGTGAGCGCATCCCCTTGTCGGCGCGGATCGTCGCGGTCGCCGACAGCTATCTTGCGATCACTTCCCCGCGGCCATGGCGCGCCGCGTTCGGCCATGAGCAGGCGCTCGACATGATAAGGCGGGACTCGGGAAAGAAATTCGACCCGCGCGTCGTCGAATCGCTTGTTGCGGTGGTCGAGGCCTTCCGCAAGGCCC
>CAZZLB010000662.1:0-1942 GCA_964654655.1 uncultured Rhodoferax sp.
CTCCTCGCTGAAGCGAGACATGGAGAAGGCCCTCAAGTGTAGCCTGGAGGGCCTCACGCTAGATGAGGCTGGGTTGGATCGGGTAGACGCGATGGCGCGTGAGTACCTGATACACAAGTTCCCCAGTATCGTTGGTCTGGACAAGTACCTAGACGCGCTGAAGTACCTAGAGCCACTGTGAAGAAGGAATCCCGTTTCTACATGCGTCTGGAGGGTTCTCTCCTGGAGCAAGTGCGTGTGATCGCCAAGAAGCGGGGCGTTACGGTCACCCACCTTGTGGATAGTCACTTCCGAGATCTGGTGCACGAGGATCTCGAGCCCAAGTCAGACGAAGAGCTGGGGGTAGAACAAGCATGAGTGAGTACAAGGAAGTAACGCAGACAGTAGAGATTCCCCAGCACTCTGGCATGGAGGGTTTCATCGCGGTCATCCGTCAGATCCTACGGCTGCCCAAGGTTACCCGTGTCGAGTTCGACAGTATCGGCAAGGTTACCTACACCCGCTATGCGCGTGCAGAGGAACCGAGGAAGAACATCGACTTTGACTTCGACACGGTGACACCCGCTGCGCTGGTGCGGAACATTGATCTGCAGGAGCTCGACCTCTTCTACATGCTGGGGAACGCAGCGGTGTGCATGTCCCGCATGTTCTACGCGGCGGAGGTGGACCACATGGTTCCGGTGGCTCTTCTTACCGGGGCTAACACCGTCTTCTACGACTGGCACATGGCCACTACCGGAGTGCCGGTGGGACATGACAGCGCGTATGGTCTGCCGCTGTACCGGGATAGGTTCATCCCCGATGAGACCTTGCTACTGGTAGTTGCCTACTCCCGTGACGCCAGCCTGGTGGATGCACGGAAGTCCTACAAGATCGGTCTGCCAAGCAAGGGGCAGATCAAGGTATCGGCTCAAGAGGTCATCATCGAGACCCGAGTTCCGCAAGTGTCGAGCTCCGAGGTTTTCATCCTGGCTGCCCCACCCACTGATAGCGATGTGAAGGTCACACAATGAGCAAGCTCGTAGAGATCATCCAGCAGGTTGGCCTAGTCTCCCCCAGCGTTATCGCTGAGATGCGTGGTTGGGGTATGCCCGTCGGTGACGTAGAGGTTCGGGAGCTGGGAGCCACCCCCACGGTAGCGTCCATTTCACAGGCCATCGCAGATGCCATCGAGGGTGAGGGCTATGTGCTCATGCGTGAGACTGACCTGGACATCATCCCGCAGTACATCCAGACCATGCGGAACGCGGTGTTGCATGTGGTATTGGGGGATGATGAGTCCGCAGACTTCGAGGCGCTGGTGGGGCACACGCACACGGGTGAGTGGGTCATGCCCTGGCGGTCGGACAGCATCACGGACATGTTGACCAACGGACAGACCTACCTGCGCGTAGACGGGAAGCGCATCTACTTCTCGCAGGCTCGAGAGATGTTCTACGGGGAGAAGAAGGCGTTCATCATCTGCTCGCCGTCCACTGTGGAGGTTACCGATGGCCACGCTGGATGAGTTGAAGAAGCTACTGCGTGACCGCGCCGGGTTCGACACGGTAGATGAGCAGCTAAGCGACGGGCAGTTGCGCTTGGTGGGACGTGTTCCTCCCAACGCTAGCTCGCACTGGGTGCTGATCGTCCATCGCCTGCTCACCCAGATGGGTAGGCACGCGTGGAAGGCTGACATCTCCAAGCACTACTTCATCAGGGAGCTGCAGTCTGGCCCCAAGATGTTCTATGCATGGCGCTTGATCTTTCAGGCCGACAAGGTCGCGGACCAGCTAGAGGACATCATCAGCGTGGTACGTACGGCCCCAGCTCCTGCCAGGGTAGAGCTACAGGAGTACCCGCTTCCTGGTGCCAACTCTCATCGCAACGAGCCGCGCAATGGAAAGGGAGCTGGTTCCGTGGACAAGATGATCCTTGGTCCCATGGCTGCCATGAACGCCTA
>CAZZLB010000663.1:0-1931 GCA_964654655.1 uncultured Rhodoferax sp.
GCATTCGCGCACCATGGCACTGGTGGCCACGTTGCAGATGGTCAGCGTGTGCTTCATGCCCAGGCTTTGCGCATGACGCAGTGCCGCCAGCGTATCGGCGGTTTCGCCGGACTGGGTGATGGTGACAACCAACGTGCTGGGGTTGGGTACCGAGTCCCGGTAGCGGTACTCGCTGGCCACTTCCACCTGCGTCGGGATTTTGGCAATGCTCTCCAGCCAGTACTTGGCGGTGCAGCCGCTGTAGTAACTGGTGCCGCAGGCCAGGATCAGGATCGAATCGACGTCCTTGAAGACCCTGGCTGCGCTGGCGTTGCCGTCAAACAATTCGGGCACGATGCCGTCCACGCCCTGGAGCGTGTCGGCGATGGCGCGCGGCTGCTCGAAAATTTCTTTTTGCATGTAGTGGCGGTACGGCCCCAGTTCCACCGCGCCGCTGTGCGCCTGCACCGTTTTCACTGGTCGCTGCGTGCTGCCCAGGGCTTTGCCAGCCTTGTCAAACAACCAGTACTTGCCCAGTTGCAGATCCGCCATATCGCCCTCGTCCAGATAGACGATCTGATCGGTGACGCCGACCAGGGCCATGGCGTCGCTGGCCAGAAAGTGCTCCTGGGCGTCTTTGCCAACCCCCAGCACCAACGGCGAGCCAGCGCGCGCGCCCACCAGACGGTGCGGCTCGTCCTTGCAAAACACGGCAATCGCGTAGGCGCCGTGCAGCTGTGGCAAGGCCGCCTTGACGGCCTCAAACAGATCGCCCTCGTACAGGCTGTCAATCAGGTGCGCGATGACCTCGGTGTCGGTCTGGCTCTGGAAGCAATAGCCCTTGGCCTGCAGGGCCACGCGCAACCCGTCGTGGTTTTCAATGATGCCGTTGTGCACCAGGGCAACACGCCCGGGCCGACTGGCCGCGTCCGGCCCGGCGCCGTGGCTGAAATGCGGGTGCGCATTGTGCACCGCCGGTGCGCCGTGCGTTGCCCAGCGCGTGTGCGCAATGCCAGTGTGGCCTTCAAGTTTGCTGGCGCTCACCTGCTCGGCAAGTTCTGCCACGCGGGACGTGCTGCGGGCGCGCTGCAAGCCATTGGCCACCACAGCGACGCCGCAGGAGTCGTAGCCCCGGTACTCCAGTCGGGCCAGCCCCTGTACCAGGACAGGGACAATATTGCGGGTAGCGACTGCACCAACGATTCCACACATAGCATGCTCCAAGAAGTCTGGATGCCGATGGTATGAGTGACGGCAGGAAATATGTGATCAATTTGTAAACATTATTGCTTCTAAATTTCACCACTGGATGTTTACGGCGTTATATTTCACATATTTCATTTTTTAGTGTTTTTATTTCATACAAAATCAGATGTGGCGAAACCTTGCATGGCCCCACGTAAAATTACCTAAGCTTTAACCCGCTGGCGCAATGCAGCATTAGTCGATAGCATGCGTGTTCTCAAAAGGGGAGCGCTTCCTCTTCCATTCACCTGTGCGGCCGGAGGCCTATTTGTCAGCGGAATTTATTCTTGAAACACGTGGACTGACCAAGGAATTCAAAGGATTCGTGGCGGTCAACCAGGTTGACCTGAAGGTCCGGCGCGGCCACATCCACGCGCTGATCGGACCCAATGGCGCTGGCAAGACCACGTTCTTCAACCTGCTGACCAAGTTCCTGCACCCCAGCAGTGGCAGCATCACCTTCAATGGCATGGACATCACGACCGAGAAGCCGGCACAAACGGCGCGCGGCGGCATCGTGCGCTCGTTCCAGATTTCGGCGGTGTTTCCGCATATGACGGTGCTGGAAAACGTACGCGCCGCGTTGCAACGCAATCTGGGCACGTCTTTTCATTTCTGGAAGGCTGAAAGCACGCTCACGCACCTCCATGGCCGCGCCCACGAGTTGCTGGCCGCAGTGGACCTGCAGGATTTTGCCGAGGAACTGA
>CAZZLB010000664.1:0-1926 GCA_964654655.1 uncultured Rhodoferax sp.
CGAGCCGGCCGTCCACCCTTTGCACGCTGGCGTTGGGCACCACCGGCATCGCTTTTTGCGCCGCCAGCGCCACCGTGACCTCGGCCAGTTCGCCGATGGGTGGTAGCGATGACGGGGCTTGCGTGAACGCAACCTTGGCCAGAATCTCTTCGGTCACCACATCGGCCAGCGGCTCGACCCGCAGGACGCGCCCGGCCAGCATTTCACCGGCACGCGAACGCAGGACAATTTGCACCGGCAACTCGGCACCCAAGCCCTGGGCGCGCTGCTGATCAAAGCGCACGCTGACCCAGACGCTGGCGGGCTCAACCACTTCAACCACGGCCTGGCCGGCCACCACGGTGGTGCCGGGATCGGCATCGCGTCGGGTCACGATGCCATCGACCGACGACAGCAGGCGCAGATTGGCGCGCTGACGCAGCAGTCCGTCACGGTCTGCGCGTGCCCGAACGAGTTCTTGGCGCGATGCGTCCAGGTTGGCGCGGGCTGCGGAAAAGGATGCCTGCGCAATCTGCATTTCCTGGCGCTTGACCTGTGCGCCTTCTTCGCTGACCGAATGGGAAACAAGCAATTGCTCGTAGCGTTTGGCCTGAAGTTCAGCAAACGCCTTGCGGGCACTGACTTCCTGAACCTGCGCCTCAACCGCCAGCACGCCGGCTTCAGCGCGCTTGAGCGCAGCTTCCTGGGCGCCGATCCGGTCGTCCAGGTCGACCGGGTCCATTTCTCCGAGCAATTGCCCGGCCTTGACCTTGTCACCCGATTGAACTTCGACGCGCTTGACGCGTCCGGCGAAAGTAGGGCCGATCTTGTGGGTGAAGCGTGCTTCCACCGAGCCGATACCGAACAGGGCGGGCTTGATGGACCGGTTCTCGACGGTGGCCAGGGTGACCGGCACCGGTGCCAGCGGCCCGGCGCGCAAGGCGACGTAGCCCAGCAGGGCCGCTAACAAGATCAGGACACTGGCCAGAGCCAAGGTTCTGCCATGGGTGGAAAAGAAGGTTTTCATTGGTTGTGCCTCATGCCGCGTTGATAAATGGCAAACACACCGGGTGCATCGGTGCGCATGCGCGCAAGATCGCCAGACAGCATGGACTGCATCACCAGGCCCTGAACGGTTCCAATAAACAGGGTGGCGGCAGCTCGGGTCTCTACCGTCGGAGCGATTTCGCCGTTCGCCTTGCCCTGTTCGATTCGCGCGCCGATGCGCTCGGCGTAGCGCTTGATCAGCGTTTGAGCGATTTTCTTGGCCGCTGTTGTCTCGGTGTTTTGCAATTGTCCGAACATCATCCGAGGCACGCCGGGGTGCTCGACCACAAAGTCAATGTGACTCATGAACATCGCCTGCATGGCGGCCAAGGGCGAGTCAATGCCGGTGGCCGCGCGATCGATTTGAGCCAGCAGATGATCTGCCACCCACTCCATAACGGCCTCCCAGATGGCGTCTTTGCTGGGAAAGTGCCGGAACAAGGCGCCTTGTGTCAGGTTCATGTGGCTGGCGATGGCGGCGGTCGTGATGTCGCTCGGATTCTGAGATCCAGCCAGTGCAATGACGGCGTCCACCGTGACCGCTCTTCGTTCGTCGGCAGGGAGTTTGGATGGCGTGTTCAAAGGGGTGACCATAAGTTGACTTCATACTGCTAGTAATTGGTTACTATCTTAACTGAAACAGCACAGGGCCACTAAAGGCCCTGCGCTTGCCACTACGTCGCTTGTGGTTTTAGTTGACGACGGGAACCGCCACGGGTGTCGGCACTGGCACCGGCGCCGTCGTGGTCAGGCCGGTACCTGGCGTGTGAATCCCGCGCCCACCGTTGGCCGGTCCGCCCTGAGCAGAACCGGGTGCTGCGGTGCCCAGACCCGTGCCTGGCGCGTGGATGCGCGTTTGCAGCGGCGTTGTGCCGGTGGTCAGACCCGTACCCGGCGTAT
>CAZZLB010000665.1:0-1924 GCA_964654655.1 uncultured Rhodoferax sp.
GTGGCGCCGATGCTGACCCGGATGATTCAGACTATCCAGCAAAGGATTACGAGGGTGAATGGCTTCACGTCAACGATCATGGAAACGCCACGCTATATGTCCGCTCGTTGGATAATGATGGGAATGTCGTTGACGACGAAATTTGGTCAGTTTGCTAGTTTCTCGCGCATCACCCTATTCACCGAGTAGGGTGCACGCGGGAAACTCCGCAGAACCAAAGACAAATACAATGAAAATCACAATGAAACAACTGATTGACAAAAGCAACATCCCTGCATCCCTTATTCGTGCCGTAGTGCGTCAAATTGGAGGTTGGCAACAATTCACCGAATCCGCACCCGATATCGCCCGGCATGGCATCGACGGAGGATTTAGTGGCTTCATCTATTACTCAGACACTGAGCCGTTCGCGGCACGCAATAAGGACGCCATTCTAGAATTGGCGAGCACGCAAGCTCAGGAAATTGGCTATGATTCAACCTTGGCAATGATTCGCGGCTTCGGATGTTTCAAAGGCGATACCCTTTCAGACGGTGATTTGATGCGGGCATTGTGCCATGGCCAAAATCCTAAGGACGGCCCAAACATCCTGAACGGATTGGCGTGGTATGCTGCTGAGGAAGTCGCACGCGCTTATGTTCAACTGACTGTCCCCAACTTATAACCTATATGCGCGACCTGATCCTTGAGACCCTAGGCTTGGGCATCCTTTTTGGGATTTTCCTAGCGAGCCTGGTTTTGCTATAATATGCACCCGACTAAACTCCTTTTTGCTTCCATCGCCCTAGCTCACATCCTTTTGCTAGTGGCTTGGCGGCTCACACACTAAACACACAAATATAATGAACACGAAATTTAGACTCACATTCCAGATAGTTACCGAAGAAAGCGCCCGCAATGGAGATTTTGCCCGGCACGGCTTTGTCACTCGAAATCTGACAATTCCAGACCGGGGGCGCCGATACATTCCAGACAACCCGGCGCAATTCAGTTTGCGCGATGCGGTGGAGTTCTTTCTTGACCGGGAAAGCGATGGGCCCGTTGAGGCTGACAGTTGCCCCATATCGCGTCAAAATCCGCCACGGTGGTTTAACTATGGCGGAAAGCTTGACGAGTACGGAGAAAGCGTAATGATTGGATTGCACCTTCCCGAGTCTGTAACGCCAAGCTCCGCAATGAGAATTGCCAGGCTGCTTAATTGCTACGGGTGCCGATAACTCTTTAGCGCAGGCTGCCGCGATTCATTGTGGGGAGCCGCCCGGCCCCTTAGGCGCCACCGGGCTAATTTAACTGAATTCGCTATATGCAAACTTCTACCGTATTTGGCTACGCTTGGTCCGACATTCAAGCCGCGCAACAAGGCGCTAGCCTATCAAAGCCACTACCGAAAACCCGATCTGCCAGCGTGCAATGCTCCGGGTGCAACAAGTTTTTCAAGTTGTCGGAAAGCTACTTTGAGAACACCGAAGCCAGTTTCCCGGTTTTGTGCACCCACTGTGGCCACAGTCATGATACCCAAACCGCCAAAGCCAGATTTTGGCCTAACTCCCACCGTTTATGAACAACCTCGAACTACTCCACCAAGCAATGCGCGACCTGGAGCAAGCTCGCCGCGAGCAAGATTGGCTTATGGTAAACCTATATGCGTCGGCTGTCTCCAGGATTGCGCTACAGATTCACAATGACAAAGTATATGCGAAAATGCAGAAACCTCACCACGATTGACCTATGAACACACTCTCATTTGACGGACACGGTATCAACGACAAGCGGAAAGATTACGCTCCGCGAGTCGCCACATTCACCCGGAAAACCTCCTCCGACTCGCCTGATTACGCCAAGGAGTTTGGTCCGATGTTTGCGGCGGCGCCGGATATGCTCAAAGCCTTGCAAGCCATTCACGCGGCATTGATGTATTGTCCTG
>CAZZLB010000666.1:0-1912 GCA_964654655.1 uncultured Rhodoferax sp.
CGATGATCGCCGCGCAGGCGCGCTTTCGCTCAGTGGGCTTGTTCACCGACTTCGCCTGGCTGCGGTTGAACACAGAGGCGCTCAATCCCGGTCCGGCCTTTTCCGACGTGAAGTTGCAATCCGACATCATTCACACGACAGTGGCGCTGACTTACCAGTTGCCCTTGCAGGGGAAATTTCATGCCGACGTTTTGGGCGGGGCCCGCATCTGGAATGTCAATGAGGACCTGGAGTTCCAAGGCGGCGCGCTGCCGGGCTTTGGAGTCAGCGTCGAAAGGACTTGGGCGGACCCGGTGTTTGGCGCCTCGTTGAGCTATATGATCGCGTATAAATAAAACGACATAACGCGCATCAAAAATACGGCTTTAGAAATCCTTGAATGGTTTCCGGGTGCTTCTCCATATCCTGGAAGGTGGTAAACAAGGACTGGCAGAGTTCCTCGGGTAGATTGAAGAAGCGGTTGTGGGTGCTATGCTGACGGGTATGGTGCCACAACCGCTCCGTGGCGTTGAATTCCGGTGAATAGGGCGGCAGTAAAAACACCTCGATCTGATGGCGATGGGCTTTGAACCATTCCCAAACCTCCGGTTTTTTGTGATAGGAAGCGTTGTCTTGGATCAAATAAACCCGGTGGCCTTTTTGATAATAGGCCGGCAGCAGAACTTCATCCAGAAACGAAACATACGTGTCGGCGTTGAAGTAATCGGTTTGATGACGCCACACAAACCTTCCGGCGGGAACACTCACGGCACCCAATACCTTTTGCGTGTTGCGCTCCCCGCGGGTGGGGATTTGCGGCTGACAACCTTTGCGCGCCCAAGTTCGTGCCAGCGTGGGCGTTTGCCGGAACGACGCCTCATCCTCGTAAATGATCAGTGCTTCTTCGGCTCGGGCTTTTTTTTAAGGCTGGGAAATTGGTAACGAATCCAGCGATGCTGTTTCTGAGGATCGGCTTGCACCAAGTGGGTCGTGGGACGCTGCACGGAGAAGCCCATCTGGCTAAGCAAACGGCGAACATGACCCGGATGATAATCGACCGCGAACTCCTCGGAGATCACTTGAGCCAATAAGGGGGAGGTCCAGATCGCCGTGTTTAATCCATAAGCCACCGGACCACTCTCGACGATGTCTTCCAAACGTTCGCGCGCGCAGGCATCCAGTTGCGGCGGCCGTCCCGAGCGATGGCCTTCCAACAATCCTTCCGGGCCATGGGTATTCCAAGCGAGAATCCAGGCATGGACCCGGGTCCGGTCGGCTTGGAGGAGTTGCGCAATTTGACCGGTGGTTTTGCCTTGCAGACTTTGCATGATGGCTTCCAAACGGGTGACCACGCGCGAGGCCCCATCGGTGTAGGCCTCCTGGCGTAGCGCTTTCAATCGGGCAAGGGTCCTGCGGTCACCTTTGGCAAAAATGGGCACCATAAGCTTTATGTCGTTATACTTATGTTCATTAAACGCAGAGAAATGGCCCAGGACAAGCTAAAAAGGGACCTTAAAACGATAAAATGAAAAACCTGAAGTGAGAATCGCTCTGGGAGACAATGCCCTGGCGTTACATAAGTAGTTTTATTTATACGCGGTCATATATTACCAGTATTCCACGAGTCCGGCTTTCAGCGGGCCGGTGGCGGTTGCCACCGTGGCGGGGAATGGCAGCCCAGGTTGGGCCGATGGCACGGGCCGCGGCGCCGCGTTCAACTATCCCAAAGGCCTGGCACTGGACGGCCAGGGCAACGTTTATGTGACGGATTTCGGCAGCGGTCGCATCCGCAAGGTGGTCCTCGCCTCGGGCGTGGTCACCACCGTGGCGGGGACGGGTTCGCCGACGCCCGCCGATGGCGCCGCGCTTACGGCGGCGGCCTTCAATAGCCCTATGGGCATTGTGGTGAAGAATGAGGGTGCCAGCCCCATCC
>CAZZLB010000667.1:0-1911 GCA_964654655.1 uncultured Rhodoferax sp.
CCTCGTCGTAAGCGCTTGGGCAAGAGGGTTTTAGGGCTTATCTAAGCGCCATTCGACCAAACGACCGGTGATCACCGAAGAAGAGCAATGCTTGCTTGAGTGCGTGCAAGTCCGGCCCATCCAGCCCGAGGAACGGCAACGCTATGATCAACTGATGGGCGAACAACACTACCTTGGCAACCCACAACTGGTCGGCGAGCAGATGCGGTTTGTGGCTGAATATAAAGGCCAGTGGGTCGGGCTGCTGGCTTGGAGTGCTGGCGCTTACCGGTTAAAACTCCGAGAGGGGTGGATTGGCTGGAGCCCCTCGCAGAAGAAGCGGCGGCTCTCGCTGGTGGCCAACAACAGCCGATTCTTGATTTTGGAGGAGTGGCACTCTCCCAATCTGGCCAGCCGGCTGCTGAAGCTATGCCTGGCACGGCTCAGCCAGGATTGGGAACAGATCTACGGGCACGGGATTTTACTGGTGGAGACCTTCGTTGATCCCCAGCAGTTCCGTGGCACCTGCTACAGGGCCAGCGGCTGGACCTTGCTGGGGCAAACGCAAGGCTATCGGCGCAGCCGGGATGATTTCTACCAGGCCCATGATCGTCCCAAACAGCTCTGGGTGCGGGAACTACATCCTGGGGCTCGTACCGTGCTGCGCGGGCGTAATGCACCGGAGGCTTTGCGCAACGTGGTGCCAACACACCCCGCGGAATGCCTGCAAGCTCCCGATGATCTGCAACAGATGTGCCTCTTTTTTGAAGGGCTTTCTGACTGGCGCAAGCGCAAATCGAAGTTTCGGCTCAGCAGCCTCGTCACGGTGGCCGTTTGCGCCCTGCTCTGCAAGGCCCGCCTGGGCCAGCGCGACCTGGCAGCGTTTGCCGCCGACATGACCGTCGATCAAATGGAAGCGCTGCGCTTTCCCCGCGACTGGTCTTGCCGCCACCGCCGTTACCGGCCCCCGAGCGAGTCCTCCTTCTTTCGGATGCTCAGTCAGGTCAACCCGCGGCAGCTCGAAAAAGCGTTGCTCGACTGGCAGGACCAGGTGTTGGGCAAGCGCGACCCGGTGGGGGATCGGGTGGCTGTGGATGGCAAGGAATTGCTCAACAGCCAGGGCCAGAAGATTGCCAGCGCCTACTGGGTTCGCGACGGACGCTGGCTGGGCTCGGAGGCCGTGGCGGAAGGCTCCAACGAGATTCCCGCCGTTCAGGAACTGCTCCGCCGCGCCGACATCGAAGGCTCGCTGGTCACCGCCGACGCGATGAACACCCAAACCGAGACGGCGCGCATCATTGTGCAGGAGCCAGGAGCTGATTACCTCTTTACCGTCAAAGGCAATCAAAAAGGGGTCGCCCAGAACGTGCAACAACTCTACCAGAGTCTGTCGCACGCTTTTTCCCCCTCAACTCGAAACGGCCGCCGTTCAAACCTGTGAACAGAATCGGGGCCGCACCGAGGCCCGCTGCCTCATTGCCTTTGACACCTCGGCCTCGGCCGTCGCCTTCCCATTCGTGGAGCAGGCCGCCCGGCTCACCCGCTGCTTCGACTCTCAGAAGAAGCCCGCGCAGGGCATCGAAACCGAGTACCTGCTCTCTTCTGAGCTCCGCGCAGCCCTGAGCCCCTCCGAAATGCTCCAAACCGATCGCGGTCACTGGGGTATCGAAACGGGGCTGCATTTGCCCTTGGATGTCATTGCCGGCGAAGATCGCAGCCGTGTGCGACACCCCGTCTCGGCATTGAACTTGGCCATGATCCGTCGAGCGGTGGTCAGCATCGCCGTCTCTTGGATCAGAGATTGTCCCCACCCGCGCAAAGCCACCTTGAGCGGCTTTTTTGATGCCATGGACGCCAAACAGTCTCAAAAGGCCTTCTCACTCGTAACCGCCCGCTATTCCACAGCATTATCGCATTCGTGAATCAGCCATA
>CAZZLB010000668.1:0-1908 GCA_964654655.1 uncultured Rhodoferax sp.
CGCGGCATTCTGGAGTAGTTCGGCAGGCGCGCAAAACATAAGGGGGATTTATCATCATGGCAAACGCAACAATTACCGCACTGGCCGCGGAACAAACGGTACAGGAAAACAACGATGCAATCGTCACGTTTCATCTTTCGAGCGCACTCGGCAGCGCCACAACTGTAAGAGCCAGCGTCAATCCTCAGGGTGGCGCTACTGGAGCGGACTACAGTGGCTTTCAGTACCACATGGGAACACTTGCCGGCGGGTGGACGGACGTCCCTGTCGATGGTGTGATTACCCTGAATGCTGGATATACCGATTTCCAACTAAAGGTTAATGTCACCAACGACACCTTCACGGAACCATACGACTCCCTTGCCTTCACGGTGGCTCAAACCACTGACAGTGTTGGTCTGCAAGACAGCTGGTGGGTTCCCAGTCTTGTCAATATTCAGGATGCCGTGGGCACCGGTACATCCGCCATAACACGTGGCATCTCGGCGATTTCCACGACCACAGGGGTTGAAGGCTCTGCCACCTTGGCAACGGCTACATTCTTGACTGGCGGGTCCGGCGCTGGATATGCCGACACCCAGGTACGGGTAACCATGTACGGTGTGGGTGGTGCGACCCCAGCGGACTACACTGGTAATTTTCAATACGATGTTGGAGCCGGATGGGTGAATGTACCCGCTGATGGTCTGATCACTATTGGCGGTAATGTCTCGTCCTTCAAATTGGGCATCCTGGCCAGAGCCGACAACATCACAGAAACCGGCGAGGGTATTTCCTTTAACGTGGCGCAAACCACCTCCAGCGTGGGTCTGGTAGACAGCTGGTGGGTACCAAACATTGTCGATCTGAAGGATGCACAAGGGACAGGTGCATCGGCCTATCCCCGCTCGATTGCAGCGACAACACCGGTCACGGCGGTCGAGGGCGCGGTTGACTGGACAGCTGGCGGTGCACCCGGGATCGCAACTTACCATCTGTCTGGTTCCGGGGCAGATTATGCAGACACCGAGGTTCGTGTCAGCCTGTACGGTCTTGGTGGTGCCATCCCGTCAGACTTCAGCGGATTCAAGTACCACTTGGGATCCGCCGCAAGCGCCGCCGGCAATTGGACGGACGTCCCGAACGATGGCCTGATCACCATTGGCCGTGGTATCGCGGATTTCCAGCTGGCTTCCTATGCAGTATCGGACAACAACTCAGAAACCGGCGAAGGCATATCCTTTAATGTCGCCCAAACCACTTCCAGCGTGGGTTTGGTTGACAGCTGGTGGGTGCCAAGCATCGTCGATCTGAAGGACGCACCCGGAACAGGCGCATCGGCCTATCCCCGCACCATCACGGCGGGAACGCCGGTAACTGGCGTCGAAGGCAATGTTGACTGGACCACGGCTGCCAGTCACCCTGCCATCGCGACATTTCTTGTCTCGGGCGGTGGCACGACGAATTACGCAGACACTGTTGCACGCGTCAGCATGTACGGCACGGGTGGCGCAGTTCCGACAGACTACTTCGACTTCAAGTACCGCACAACAACGGACGGCGTCACTTGGTCCGCGTGGGCGGATGCCACCAACAATGGCACGATACCAGTCAATCACAATACCACGGCGTTCCAATTGGCAAGCTACCCCACGCTTGACAGCACTGCAGAAACCGGCGAAGGCATCTCGTTTACCGTAGCGCAAACTACATCAAGCGTTGGTCTGGTTGACAGCTGGTGGGTGCAAAGTACTGCCGATATTGCTGATGCGGTCGGCTTTCATGTTGTGACGGGCGCCATCGGCCCCGACCATTTCACTGGCACGGCAGCTGCCGACAAGTTCGTGATTCCTGCTGGCACGTCCAAGGCCTTCGCGGATGGTGCATCCGGGCTAATTGGATCAGACGTGGCCTTTATTTCGGGCGAAA
>CAZZLB010000669.1:0-1893 GCA_964654655.1 uncultured Rhodoferax sp.
TATCGTGAAGTCGTCCACTGGCATATCGTGCTCTTCGAGGTCCTCGACCTTGCCGGTGAGGCGGTTGTAGCGCCCGAACAGGCTGCCGAAGTATCCGCTCTTTTCCCTCAGGACATCGACGGCATCGCGCATGTCGGGGAATTCGGTGTAGAGATCGTGGTGATCAATGTGCATGGTCGCCTGCCCATCAAGGTTGCTCGTAAATCTGCGGAAATTCTAGCAGGCGCCCAGGCAGCGATCCGACTTGGCGGATCGGCTGAAGCACCTCATTTGCTACACTTTCGCGTCATCATTTCCCCCCAAGGATTCCGGCACCATGAATGCTCTGCTTGGCCTCGTCGTACTGTATCTGCTGGGAACCCTGGCGATTGGCGTTTATGCCGGTACCCGCATCAAGAACTCGGCAGACTTCGCTATTGCCGGGCGCAGCCTGCCGCTGGTGATGATCATCACAACCACCTTCGCCACCTGGTTTGGCGCGGAAACGGTGCTCGGAATCAGCGCCAAGTTCGTCTCGGGCGGACTCAACAGTGTGATCGAGGATCCGTTTGGCGCCTCGATGTGTCTTGTCTTCGTCGGCCTGTTCTTCGCCGCCAAGCTCTATCGGATGAACCTGCTGACCATAGGAGACTTTTACCGAAAGCGCTTTGGCAAGGGCGTCGAGATCTTCTGCTCGACCGCCATCATCCTTTCCTACCTGGGCTGGGTGGCCGCGCAGATCACGGCACTGGGCCTGGTGTTCAACGTGGTCTCGGGTGGTGAAATCAGTACCGAGGCAGGCATGGTCATAGGCACCCTGTCGGTGCTGATCTACGTCATCTTCGGCGGCATGCTGGCGGTCGCCTGGACTGATTTCATCCAGATGATTGTGCTCATCATCGGCCTTTCTTTCATAGCCTGGATTTCCAGCGGCATGGCCGGTGGCACCGGCAAGGTGCTGGCGCTGGCGCAGAGTAACGACTGGTTTCGCATGGCGCCGGCCGCCAACTTCAAGGACATCGTGTTTTTCTTTGCCGCCGGCATCACCATGATGCTGGGCTCGATTCCGCAGCAGGACGTGTTTCAGCGCGTCATGTCAGCCAAGGACGCGAAGACGGCCTCGCGTGGCGCAGTGATTGGTGGTCTGGCCTACCTGGCCTTTGCCTTTGTTCCCATGTTCATCGTCGCCTGCGCGGTGCTGATCATGCCGGAGCAGACCAAAGAGTTTCTGGCCAACGACCCGCAGAAGATTCTGCCCACGCTGATCCTCACGCAGATGCCGTTCGCGGCGCAGGTGATTTTCTTTGGCGCGCTGCTCTCGGCAATCAAGTCCTGCGCATCGGCCACGCTGCTGGCACCCTCCACCAGCTTCGTCGAGAATATTTACAAGCATCTGCGCCCCCGACTGACTGACAAGCAGGAACTGCTCGCGTTTCGCGTGACCCTGTTCTTCTTCACCGGCGGCGTGCTGGCCTATGCCATGGCGATGAAGGGAACGCAGATCTACGAGATGGTTTCATCTGCCTACCAAGTGACGCTGGTCGGTGCCTTCGTGCCACTGGTCTGCGGTCTTTACTGGAAGCGTGCCACGCGCCAGGGCGCCATTGCCTCCATTGTTTTCGGCATCTTCACCTGGCTCGTGTTTCTGGTTTTCAAGCAGCTCGGCGAGGCGTTTCCGGCGCAACTGGCGGGCGTCGGGATGGCTGTTGTGGGCATGGTGGCGGGGTCCCTGCTATCGAAGCCGCACGAGCATCAAGCGCACCCGCCTGGGCATCCGCACGCAGCACCTCACGGCCACGCTGCGCAGCACCACCGCTGATTTGCCTATCTGCGCGCCGGCGGCACATCAGTGCAGCTGCCATGCGCCACTTCTGCCGCCATGCCTATCGATTCCCCAAGCGTCGGGTGCGGATG
>CAZZLB010000670.1:0-1892 GCA_964654655.1 uncultured Rhodoferax sp.
TTGTCGGCACACTGGCACAGGCGCAATCCGGCGCCGTGGCGTTCATGGCGCCAGTGGCCGAGGTGGTGAGCAATCCCTACGGTCTGCGCTCGGTCTGGGCGCAGGGCGATTGGGTGGCCAGGGCAACTTTGCTGCTGCTGGCCTTCATGTCCTTGCTGAGCTGATATTTCATCATTGCCAAGTGGCTGTCGCAGCGCCAGCTGCAGGCGCAGCTGCAGGCAGCCAGCAGTGCGTTCACGCGGGACGAAACACTGCAGCTGCGCAGTGAAGCGATGGATGCGCAGAGCCCGTTTCGTTCCATGGTGATGTCGGCACTCGCCGCGCGGCGCCGCCATGCCAGTCTGGCCGGGCAGGTTGATCTGGGTCACTGGTTGAGTCAGGACATTGTGCATTCGGTCTCCAGCCTGCAGGTGCGCAGCCAGGAAGGGCTCTCCATACTGGCAACGGTGGGCTCCACGGCTCCTTTTGTCGGTCTGTTCGGTACGGTCTGGGGTATTTACAACGCACTGGTGACGATTGGTGTGTCGGGGCAGGCTTCGATCGACAAGGTGGCGGGCCCGGTCGGTGAGGCCCTGATCATGACGGCCCTGGGGCTGGCGGTAGCAGTCCCGGCTGTGCTCGGTTACAACTGGCTGGTACGGCGCAACCGCGTGACGCTGCACGCCGTCAAGAGTTTCAGTTCCGAACTGCACACCCAGTTGCTGGTTGAAGTGGAGCGCCAGCAAGGCAAGGCCGCTGCGCGCCGGGAGGCTTGATCGGTGGCCATCAGTTTCAAGGATGAGCTGCAGGACGACGCCGATCTGTCCGACATCAACACGACACCGCTGGTCGATGTCATGCTGGTGCTGCTGATCATCTTCCTGATCACCATTCCGGTCATCAACACCTCGGTCGCGGTGCGTCTGCCAAAACAGGCGAATCAGCTGCGCCAGAGTCAGTCCGAGACCGTGCTGATCTCCATCGACGCTGCCGGTCAGAGTTACTGGTTTGACGCACGCTTGAGTGGTGCACAAAGCCTGCAGGAGAAGCTCAAAAAGATTGCCGGTCAGCTGCCGCAGCCTGCGGTGCATATCCGGGGCGATGCGCGGGCCGATTTTGAGGCCGTGGCACGGGTTCTTTCTGCTTGCCAGCAGGCCGGCATTGCGCACATTGGTTTTGTCACCGATCCGACGCCCCATGGCCATTGACTTTGACGAAGTGCCCGATGCGGCCGAGCCCGAACTCAGCTCCGGCATGAACATCACGCCGCTGATCGATGTGCTGCTGGTCCTGCTGGTGATGTTCATCATCACGATTCCGATCCAGCTGCATTCGGTCAACATGGAAATGCCGGCCGGCTTGCCGCCGCCGCTCAGCAAGGACCCGGTGGTGGTGCGAATCGAGGTAACGGCGCAGAATCAGCTTTTGTGGAACGACGAGCCACTGGCCGACCGTTCCACGCTGGAGCAGCGGCTTCAGGCGGCAGGGCAAATGACAGAACAACCGGAGATTCACATCGGATCGCATCCGCTCGCCAAGTACGACACGCTGGCGGCTGTGCTCAGCGCGTCACAGCGTCTCGGGCTGCAAAAAATCGGGGTCGTCGGCCTGGAGTCGTACGCGCGCTGACTGCAGGCCTTCTGCGGTCAGGCGCAGCACCCGGTCAGCCCGTCGCGCCGCCGCGTCGGAATGCGTTACCAGTACCAGCGAGGCGCCATGTTGACGACTCTGGGAGATCAGCGCGTCCATCACCCTGGCAGCCGTGCCGGGATCGAGGTTGCCGGTCGGCTCGTCGGCCAGCAGCAGCGACGGGCGGTGCACCAGGGCGCGCGCAATGGCAACACGCTGCAGTTGCCCGCCACTGAGCTGCTGCGGCAGGCGTGGCCCGAGTCCGCTCAGGCCAACGGCCTCCA
>CAZZLB010000671.1:0-1885 GCA_964654655.1 uncultured Rhodoferax sp.
GGGTAAGCTGGGTAGAGTAGGTGCCTACTACTTGTCCGTGCCACTGAGAGCCTTTAATCTTGCGCACCATGTCGCCAAGGTGGAACTTGGGGAGCTTAACAAAGCCTTCTGCCGGTATCGGGTTAGCACCAATACGCCCGATGGAGTCGCTCTTGAACTGAGGGCACTTGTCTGCTTTAATGTGTGGGAAGATGCGCCTTATCGCCAAGTAGCCAGACCTCATCTCATACTGATACGCCAACGGCCACTCTGGTTTCCACGAGCAGCAACCTGCGTCGTAAATATCAGACGGCTCGAAATGCTTGCAGTCAGAGCAGGTCACAGCCTGACCCTCCAAGCCGCTACGGTGACGGCTCCAAGGCCAAAGGATATTGTGCAGGCTAGTATTATGAGCGCTGTAGTCATACAGGGAGTATAGTCAAGATTGAGGGGCGTGCAAGGAGAATTGGGCGGAAGGAGTCCAGGTCGCTCAGTTTCGTGATGCTGCCAGCATTCATGTCCTGCTGGCTGGACAGAGGCCAATTGCAATATCGGCCTATAGCCTCACGACACGTTTTAGTGACGACTGCCCTCGATGCTCCAACCGCGAAAGTCATGCTCTATAGCTCCCCTTCTCCTTCCACCACAGCTTTAACCCGCTAACCGGCATTTCGGGGATGCAACACGCCTGTATAGCCGCAGCGTTCGGCTCAAGCTTGACCAGATGAGGGGCTGCCTTGTATAGCTCCGCAATGTCCGTTACCTCCCAGCCCAAGGTTCTCTTGATGCATTGTCCAGACGCTTTAGCCATCCTAGGCCCGTCACTCCGTAAGGCTACATCGAGCGCCGTAGCAGCGGTTTCTAGCGCCTCAGAGGCTTCCGGGGCAGGCAGAAGCTCTCCAGACACCTTTAGCTCTGCCTCGCGTCTGGCGGCCTCTAAACGCGCCAACCCGGCAGCCCGTTCAAGCTCGGCTGCTTGTTTACGCTTCTCCTCCTCCTTCAAGTAGGTGAGTCCCAGCCCTTCCAGCCGGTCAACCTGCTCTTGTAAAGGCCCGGTATGCTCGTCAACCGTCCTTTTGAGCATGGACAAGGCGTCATTGATAGGCCGTGCGTAGGAGAGTCTCCAAGCCTGCTTTTCCTTGATGTAGGCTTTCAGGTCACGCACTACATTCGCCGTTACAGCGTTCTCCTGAGCCGTCGTGACGGACTGGATAGACAGGGCTGTTAAGGCCAACTCGTTGCGAGCTTCCTCAGCTTCGCCGGTAATGGTGAACAGCTGAGGGGCAGGGAAGGATTGTGTGACAAGGTTCATAGGCTAGGATGGCTTAACTTCAGCAAGGAGTTCGCGGCAGATGCTACAGAGCTTCAGGACATAGCGGGCACCATCGGCCCCGGCGTAGTTCTCTTCGCCCTGCATGATGCCGGTGGCAATTTCTTCCTGCCAGTCCACAGTCTCAAGTATTTTGTCAAATCGTTCAGTAGTCATAATGAAGAAAGGGCGAGTAGGGTTTCCCCCGCCCGCCCTCTAGGGTTGGTGTTTAGAACGGGATGTCGTCAGCAGGCGCAGTGGCAGCAGCGGCCTCGTCGTCAGACGGCTGCTCGCCTTCACGGCTCTCAGCGAACAGGCGCTTGTATTCAGGAGACTTGTCAATCTCCTCCTTCATCCAGTCAGGCAGCTTGCCAAACGTGTCGCCGTCAAACTCGTTAGGCTCCAAAGACAGATACACCGGAGGATTGACAGCCGGAGGACACACGAGGGCTTTACCTTCCAAGTCTTTCGGGGGAGCAAAGGCTACGATGTTGGCGTTGGAACCGTTCCGCGAGAGGGCGAGTGTGACCACACAGGTCTTACCAAGCAAGTCCTTGTCGGAGAACTCAGACACCTGCTGTTCCGTGAAGGGCTTGC
>CAZZLB010000672.1:0-1883 GCA_964654655.1 uncultured Rhodoferax sp.
TGCCAACAACGGCAGACCGCCACCCGGGCCGGTGATGGTTTCATAGGCAATACAGACGGCGCCTGATTTGACGAGAGCGGCGGTCTGCTCGGGATCGGGTGCAAGGTGCAGGTAGGTGTAGAGAATCTGGCCGGCTCTCAGCATGGCACATTCCTGTGGCTGAGGTTCTTTCACCTTGACGATCATCTCGGCCTTCGCGAAAATTTCTTTGGCGTCTGCCGCCAGCGTGGCACCCGCTGCCTTGTATTGTTCGTCCGACAGGCCGATGGCAGCACCGGCACCGGTTTGCACCAGGACCTGGTGCCCATGCGATGTGAGCTCGTGCACGCTGGCGGGTGTCAGGCCCACGCGGTATTCGTGGTTCTTGATTTCCTTGGGTAGGCCGATCAGCATGGTGCGCTCCAGGTTCAGGTTTGTGAAAGGACGCAGTGTGTTGCAAGAATTGAAAATTGAAAACAATAATTAATATATCGATTACTTCATTCAAGTAACTAATGAAAAACGAAAGCACTGAAAGTCCATAAGTCGTTGTCTGCATCTTCATCCAAGAGCGATATGAACAAGGAAACAGACACAGCCTGGCCTGTCGCTGGTTCTGCGATTGAACCGGTTTTGTGGATGCCCGACGGCAGCCCGCACAGCCCACGCTTCAATGATCGCTACCGTTCGCGCTCGGGTGGGCTTGCGCAGGCCATGTCTGTCTTTCTGGCAGGCACCGGACTGCCGGCAGCGTGGCGCGACCGCGACCGCTTTTCGGTGCTCGAAACCGGCTTTGGGCTGGGGCTCAATTTTCTCTGCACCTGGGCCGTCTGGGAGGCCGACCCGCAGCGCAGCAAAAATTTGCAGTTCGCATCCGTTGAGGCTTTTCCGGCGACCGCGGCAGACCTTGTTCGCAGCGCCAGTAACGCCGATCCCGACAGTCAGTCCGAATCCTCCATCGCCTTGCGCCTGCCGGTGCTGGCCGAACAATTGGCTCAATTCTGGTACGGTTTGTCGCCCGGAATTCACCAATGGGAGTTTGCTGGCGGGCGCGTGCAATTGACGCTGGCGGTGGGTGAGGTGCAGGCGGTGCTGCCGGAGCTCAAATTCCAGGCGGACGCGGTGTATCTGGACGGCTTCAGCCCAGCCTTGAACCCGCAGATGTGGTCAGCAGAGACCTTGCAACTGGTGGCGCAGCATTGCCAGCCAGGTACCACGCTGGCGACCTATACGGTTGCCAGAAGCGTTCGCGAGCGCTTGCGCCAACTGGGCTTCGCGGTCGACAAGTGCCCGGGCCTGCCGCCCAAGCGTCATTGTCTCAAGGCTGTTTTCATGCCTTGAGAGTCCGGCTATGAAGCGCTTCGCCGTGGCCGGCGCACAGGCCGATCGTTGCTGATCGCCTACCGGTTGGTCGGGAAACTGAACAGCGCACCTTCGCGCACGCCGGCCGACGGCCAGCGCTGGGTGATGGTCTTGCGCTTGGTGTAGAAGCGCACAGCGTCCGGCCCATAGCCGTGCAGGTCGCCAAACAAGGAGCGCTTCCAGCCGCCGAAGGAATGGTAGGCCACCGGCACCGGCAGCGGTACGTTGATGCCCACCATACCGACCAGAATGTTGTCGCTGAAGTAGCGTGCCGCTTCACCGTCGCGCGTAAAAATGCAGGTGCCGTTGCCGTACTCATGGGCATCGATCAGGTCCATCGCCTCCTGCAGTGTCTTGACACGCATGACGCCGAGCACCGGGCCGAAAATCTCTTCCTGGTAAATCTTCATGCCGGGCTTGACGTCCGACACGGGCATCGTCGGTCCGCCCGCTCCGGCGCCGGACGCGCGCGCCAGCGGCGCCGCGAGCGCGAGGGCGGCGGCGAGCCCGGCGAGGGCGGCGGCGACGACGGCGGTTGACGA
>CAZZLB010000673.1:0-1875 GCA_964654655.1 uncultured Rhodoferax sp.
CCTGGGTGTCGTCGTAGTCCTTGTAGGCGCGCTGGTCCCAGACCTTGACGGCACTTTTGTTGCGGCCTTTGTCCTGCCCGATGCGAATACCCTGCGGGTTATGGCCGTAGGCACCGAAGGGGCTGGTGCCGCCGGTACCTATCCACTTGCTGCCGCCTTCGTGTCGCTCCTTTTGCTCTGCCAGGCGCTTCTTGAGCGTCTCCATGAGTTCGTCCCAACCCATTTTCTGGATCTGGGCGAGTTCTTCCGGACTCAGGTTGAGTTCCAGGTTCTTGCGCAGCCACTCCAGCGGGATCTCCTTGTTGAAGTCGGCGACCATTTCGACACCCTTGAAGTACGAAGCAAAGGCGCGGTCGAATTTGTCGTAGTGCTTCTCGTCCTTGACCAGTGTGGTGCGGCTGAGGTAGTAAAAGTCATCGATGTGGTAGCCACTGGCCTGTGATTCATCGTCAGGCTCAGGTGTGTTGGGTCCAACGACGCCTTCCCTCAGGGCTTCCAGCAGCGTCAGGTATTCCTTCACTGACACCGGCAATTTGGCCGAGCGCAAGGTGTAGAAAAAGTCGATCAGCATGGGTGCGCTCTGGTCACCGTGGCTTGTCCAGCAGGTACAAGAGCTGCGCCTTGGCTTCAGGCCACTCACCGCTGCGCATGCTGTACATCACAGTGTCGCGCACGGTGCCGTCGCGGCGCAGCGCGTGTCCGCGGATGACGCCATCCTTTCTTGCTCCGAGGCGTTCGATGGCAGCCTGAGACGCAAAATTGAAGTTGTCGGTGCGCCAACCCACCACCTGGCAGCCCAGGGTTTCGAAGGCGTGCGTCATGAGCAGGAGTTTGGCGACCGAGTTGACGTGCGTGCGCTGGCAGCGTTTGGCGTACCAGGTCCAACCGATCTCGACGCGCCTGACCGCTGGAACAATGTCGTGGTAGCTGCTGCAGCCCAGCACTGTGCCTGTGGCAGCGTCGATGACGGCAAAGGCAAAGCGGTTGCCTGCTTCGCGCATGGCCAGCGCGTCCTCGATGTACTTGCGGGTTTGCTCGGGCTCGGGGACTGAAGTGACGCGCAGCTTCCACAACTCGCCGTCGGCGGCAGCGGCGCGCAATCCGGCTTCATGGCCCAATGCGAGTGGTTCCAGTGTGATACCGCGTCCGCTCAGCGTGACTGCTTCAACGTAGGCCATGGCTTTGCTCCCCGACTCAGCGATTGTGACGTTGCATGAAGACCAGTTTCTCGAACAGGGTTACATCCTGTTCGTTCTTGAGCAGGGCACCTACCAGCGGGGGGACTGCTACTTTGTCATCCCTGGTTTGCAGGGCGCTCAGCGGAATGTCCTCGGCCAGCAGCAGCTTGAGCCAATCCAGCAGCTCGCTGGTGGAGGGCTTCTTCTTCAGACCCGGCAGGTTGCGCACGTCGTAAAACGTTTTCATGGCGGCGCTCAGCAGTTCCTGCTTCAGGCCAGGAAAGTGCACGTCCACGATGCTCTTCATGGTGTCGGCGTCGGGGAACTTGATGTAATGGAAGAAGCAGCGGCGCAGGAAGGCGTCAGGCAGTTCCTTCTCGTTGTTGGAGGTGATGAAGACCAGCGGGCGATGTGTCGCCCGGATCAGTTCCCGCGTTTCGTAGCAGTAGAACTCCATGCGGTCGATTTCACGCAACAGGTCGTTCGGAAACTCGATGTCGGCCTTGTCAATTTCGTCGATCAACAGGGCTACCTGCTGGTCGGCCGTGAAGGCCTGCCACAAGACGCCCTTGACGATGTAGTTATGAATGTTCTTGACGCGTTCTCCACCATCAATGTCGGAGAGTTGCGAGTCGCGCAAACGGCTTACGGCGTCGTATTCGTAGAGCCCCTGCTGTGCCTTGGTGGTGGACTTGAT
>CAZZLB010000674.1:0-1869 GCA_964654655.1 uncultured Rhodoferax sp.
AAGACACCCTGTTCTTCCGGGTTGATCGCCGTCGCAAATTGCCTGTGACCACCCTGCTCAAGGCAATTGGCATGAGCTCGGAAGAAATCCTGGCCCAGTTCTTCGAGTTCGATACTTTCCTGCTCGGTCGTGAAAGCGTTGAGTTCACCCTGGTGCCCGAACGTCTGCGGGGCGAGGTTGCCCGCTTCGACTTCGTCGCGCCAGACGGCAAGGTGATTGTGGCCAAGGACAAGCGCGTCACGGCGCGCCATACCCGCGAGCTTGAACAGTCGCACACCACCCACATCAGCGTGCCGGAAGATTTCCTGATTGGCCGCGTTGTGGCACGCAGCATCATCGATGCCGAGACTGGCGAGATTCTGGTCAAGGCCAACGAAGAACTGTCCGAAGCATTGATGAAGAAGCTGCGCAGTGCCGGCGTTCAGGACCTGCCCTGCATTTACACCAACGAACTCGATCAGGGTGCCTACATCTCGCAGACCCTGCGCAGCGATGAGACGACCGATGAGTTCGCCGCCCGGGTTGCCATTTACCGCATGATGCGCCCCGGCGAGCCGCCGACCGAAGACGCAGTGCAGGCACTGTTCCAGCGCCTGTTCTACAACCCCGACACCTACGACCTGTCGCGCGTCGGGCGCATGAAGTTCAACGCCAAGATGGGACGTCCGGAATCAACCGGGCCGATGGTGCTGACCAACGAAGACATCCTGGCTGTCGTCAAGATCCTGGTCGATCTGCGCAACGGTCGCGGCGAGGTCGATGACATCGATCACCTCGGCAATCGCCGTGTGCGCTGCGTTGGCGAACTGGCCGAGAACCAGTACCGCACCGGCCTTGCAAGAATTGAAAAGGCGGTCAAGGAGCGACTCGGCCAGGCCGAGCAGGAGCCGCTCATGCCGCACGACCTGATCAACAGCAAGCCGATCTCTGCTGCCCTGAAGGAGTTCTTCGGTGCCTCGCAGTTGTCCCAGTTCATGGACCAGACCAATCCGCTGTCGGAAATCACGCACAAGCGCCGTGTTTCGGCCCTCGGCCCGGGTGGTCTGACACGCGAGCGCGCCGGCTTCGAGGTGCGCGACGTGCACGTCACGCACTACGGTCGTGTCTGCCCGATTGAAACACCGGAAGGCCCGAACATCGGTCTGATCAACTCGCTGGCCCTGTATGCCCGCCTGAACGAGTATGGCTTCATTGAAACGCCGTACCGTCGCGTGGTCGACAGCAAGGTGACCATGACGATCGATTACCTGTCGGCCATCGAGGAAGGCAAGTACGTGATCGCGCAGGCCAACGCAGCGCTGGACAAGGACGGCAAACTCACTGGCGAACTGATTTCGGCGCGTGAAGCCGGCGAGTCCATCATGGTTGCCGCCGAGCGTGTCCAGTACATGGACGTGTCGCCAGCGCAGATTGTTTCGGTGGCGGCGTCCCTGGTGCCCTTCCTGGAGCACGATGACGCGAACCGCGCCTTGATGGGCGCGAACATGCAGCGCCAGGCCGTGCCCATCCTGCGCCCGGAAAAAGCCTTTGTTGGTACCGGCATCGAACGTGTGTCAGCGGTTGACTCTGGCACGGTCGTCACGGCAAGCCGTGGCGGTGTGGTTGATTATGTGGATGCGACCCGTGTCGTGATCCGTGTCAACGACGATGAAGCACAGGCGGGTGAAGTTGGTGTGGACATTTACAACCTGATCAAGTACCAGCGTTCCAATCAGAACACCAACATTCACCAGCGCCCCATCGTGAAGAAGGGTGACAAACTGGCCAAGGGAGACGTGATTGCCGACGGGGCGTCCACCGATCTGGGTGAACTGGCGCTCGGTCAGAACATGCTGGTCGCGTTCATGCCCTGGAACGGCTACAACTTCG
>CAZZLB010000675.1:0-1868 GCA_964654655.1 uncultured Rhodoferax sp.
CTTGATGGCGTTTTCCACCAGGCTTTGCAGCATCATGGGCGGAAACTCGGCCGATAACAGCCCGTCGCTGACCCGCACCTCGGTCTGCAGACGGTCTTCCATGCGCACTTTCAGGATTTCAAGATAAGGCCGGATCATGGCCAGCTCACGCCCCAGATCGCGTGTGCCCTGGGCGTTGGCCTCGCGCATGGTGGGCATGCTGGCGCGCAACAGCGCGATCAGGTTGCGCTGCATCTTGCCGGCACGCGGCGGGTCGGTCTCTATCAGGTGTTCGATGCTGGCCAGAGTGTTGAACAGAAAGTGCGGCTCCACCTGCGCCTGCATGGCAGCCATGCGCGCCTCCACCACCTGGCGCTTGAGCGACTCCGACTCGGCCACCTCGGTCGCCTGCGCTGCCTTGGCTTCGGCCTGTACCTTGCCCTTGTAGCTGATCTTGATGATGATGGACAGCAGGATAAACCACATCGTCAGCGGCATCAGCGGCTCGCCGTAGCGATGGCTGATGACACGCGGGCGCCAGCCATCCGCAGCGGCTTCTGCCGCATCCGCGGCCTCCTGTTTCGCCTCTTCCAGGGCATCCATCATCTCGCGACGCGCCTCGTCCACAGCCTCCTTGACGGCCTGCGCGTCAACACCGGGCGGCAGCTTGATCGTCACGCCAGGGGTTTCCGCCACGGGGGGCACTGCCGGAACAGGTGGTACTCCCGCAACAGGGGGTGGACCGGGCAGTGTTGAAGCCGATGCACTGGCGGACGCCGGTACCGCCGGCACTACGCCCGACGCAGCAGCAGCCGGCCTCGCGGCGCGGGTGTTGATGTGCACACCGCGTTCGTCGATTGAAATATCAATTCCCTCCACCGTACTCTTGGACGGCTTGGCTGGCCTGGATACCGGCTTCTTTTTTGCAGGCGCCTTGGGCGGTTCAGAGTCGCTCAGAACCTCGGTATAGGTCCAGCTAAAGGGCGGAATATCGTGAAGAATGCCCATGGCCACCATCAGCAGCAGCGACATGCCAAAAAATTTCCACCATGAAATACTGACCAGCCAGCCGGCGTAGGCGTGATAGGCCTTCAGGAAGGCGTTGTAAAAGCGGTTCCACGGGCTGACCGGGGCTGACGGGCTACTTGAGTTGATCATGTGGCTATCCTGCAATGCTAGGCTTGAATGCCGCTACTGTACGCAACCCGATGCCAACGGCGCCAGTATCAGGCGACACACTGCATGAACAGCTGACAGACTGCAGGCTTTGAGGACAAACCGGGACGTCAATCTCAGGACAGACCCAACGCGCGGAAAACGCACACCGCGGCGTAAGCGTCGTTGGCAGCATAAAGCAGTTGCCCTTCGCTGAGCCGGGGTGCCGCCCAATTGGAAGTCGCGGCCTTCTTGGACTTGATGAAGCGCTGGTTGAACAACACCGCCACCGCGCCCTTCACGCCCATGTCCTTGCGGTAGCCGCGCTCGCGAAACACGGTGTTCAGATCGAGCACGTCTGCCGCCTGCACCCCGAGCTTGGACTGGATTCGCTTGCGGTCATCACCCAGACCAAAGCCGGCCTTGGTAATACCCGGCATAGCCAGCAATTGCGCCACCGCTGCAGCACAGTCAGGATCGTGCAACTGAAAGACCCAAGCACGCTCCAGCGTGGACAGTTGCACGATGTGCGGACCGTCGGAGACCTGGTCCTTGACAAAGGTCGGCTTGGACTCCGTATCAAAGCCCCAGACCGGGCTGTTGCAAAGCGCCATCTGCGCCGCCTGTGCCTGCTCGGCGGTGTTGACCAGCACGATGCGGTCCAGACCCAGGCGGGCAAACTCGGGCAACAGCGCAATCTGTTCTTTGCCGGGTGTGGAATGTGTGGTGTGCAT
>CAZZLB010000676.1:0-1867 GCA_964654655.1 uncultured Rhodoferax sp.
GCATAGTCGTGCGCCGCCTTGCCGCCCACCCGATGCACCTCCAGCCCCGCCTGGTCGAGCTTCGCTCGCAGTGCATCCCCGTAGGTTCCCGTCGATTCCATGGCTACCAGCAACGGCCGATGCTCCGCTATGTTCCGCAAAAGCCCTACCATCCTCTCGATCTCCGAGGGATTCTGGACCTTCCACGGCCGCTCAAAGCTCCCGTCCTTCCAGCGAACCACGGCGCGAATCTCGTATTTTCCAATGTCCAGACCCGCCGTCGCTGCTCCCGCCGGCGCGGATCGCAATACTTCTTCCAGCAACACGTCCTTGACTTCCGTTGCCCGATAGGCTCTTCTTTTCATGGGGACGACCTTCCAAATCAGGGTGAGGGTAGGAACTACACAACCAACCCTAGCCCACGTCGAGGCGTCCCTTCTCTATTGCACTATAGCCAACTCTCAAGGAATCGGAGTTTTCCTGTGCTAGAGTTAGCATAGCACGCAAAGGAGAACTCGATGTCCCGAAAGCCACGAAAGCACTACAGCCCCCCCGAGAAGGTGGCCATTCTCCGGGAACACCTTCTGGAAGGCAAGGCCATCTCCGAAGTCTGTGATCGGCTGGAGTTGCAGCCCACCGTGTTCTACGGTTGGCAGAAGCAGCTCTTCGAGAACGGCGCCGCCGCCTTCGAGCGGAAGAACAAGGCGGCCGAGGAGTCCAAGGACCGCCAGATCGTCGCCCTGCACGAGAAGCTCGCCAAGAAGAACGAAGTCATCGCAGAGTTGATGGAGGAGAACGTGCAGTCAAAAAAAGCTCGTGGGGAACTCTGAAAGGAGTATGGGTTCCCCTCGACATCCGCGATCAGGTGGTCGACTACGTAGACTACTGGACCGGTCGCGCGCAGTTGCCCGCCAAGCGGCTCTTGCGGTGGCTGAGCGTGCGCGAGGGCAAGTTCTACGATTGGAAGCAACGCTACGGCAAGCTCAACGCACACAACGGGCAGATCCCCCGCGACTGGTGGCTGGAGGACTGGGAGCGACAGGCCATTCTGGACTACCACCGCCGACATCCCGATGAGGGCTATCGTCGGCTGACCTACATGATGCTCGACGCCGACGTGGTGGCGGTCAGCCCGGCCACCGCGTACCGGGTGTTGAAACAGGCGGGCCGGCTGGGGAGACGTTGGGCCAAGCCCTCGAAAAAGGGCACGGGCTTCGTCCAGCCCCTACGGCCCCACGAACACTGGCACATCGATATCTCCTACCTGAACATCGCCGGCACGTTCTACTTCCTCATCAGCATCCTCGACGGCTACAGCCGCTTCATCGTCCACGGGGAGATCCGCGAGACGATGCTGGAGGACGACGTGGAAATCGTCGTGCAGCGGGCCAAGGAGAAGTTCCCCAACGAGCACCCGCGGATCATCTCCGACAACGGCGCGCAATTCATCGCCCGCGACTTCCAGGAGTTGATCCGCCTGCTGGGCATGACCCATGTGCGGACCTCGCCCGGCCATCCGCAAAGCAACGGAAAGCTGGAGCGTTGGCACAAGACGGTTAAGGGAGAGTGCATCCGGCCAGGCACGCCGCTGAGCTTGGACGAGGCCCGCCGCCTGGTCGCTCGTTGGATCGAGTATTACAACGGCGTCCGCCTGCACAGCGCGTTGCGTTACGTCACGCCCGCCGACAAACTGGCCGGCCGCGAGGGGGTGATCTTCGCCCAACGCGACCGCAGGCTGGAGGCCGCGAGGGAACGCCGCCAGGCCAAGCGGAACACTTCACCCGCGCCGGCGGTTGCCACAGCGGTGTTGGCAAACTAAGATAGAGATGACCTGGGCGGAGGATAGGGCTCCGGTGGGAACCGACCCGAGCGCCGACCCAGGGGCTGT
>CAZZLB010000677.1:0-1862 GCA_964654655.1 uncultured Rhodoferax sp.
GTTTAGAAGACCAGCATTGAGCGCATAAGAAGCAGTCGTAGCAAATGATGCACTGGTTGCTGAATCAGCAAACGAAGCTGTGACCGACGTTGTTGCAAAACTTGAAGAAACAGCCTGACCTGCATTGACCGCATAGCTTGCGGTTAGGGCGTTTACAGCATAAGAAGCCGTGTTAGCTTGAAGGGCTAAGGAAGCTGTAGTGGCATTGGTAGCTGTTGTTGCTGATGTTGCAAATGAAGCCGACAGGGCGTTTGTTGAATAGCTTGAGCTAAGAGACTGCAAGGCATAAGAAGCTGTGTTGGCTTGGAGTGCAAGTGATGCCGTAATGGCATTCGTAGCGAGGCTAGCAAGGCTTGCAGTCGATGCATTTGTTGCAAAGCTAGCGGAGGTAGCACTGATTGCAAACTGCGCTAGAGAGGCTGTTAGAGCGTTTGTTGAGGTGGTCGAATAAGAAGCAGTACCCGCAAGGTTTCCTGTAAATGTTCCAGATATTGTATTGTAACCAGCAAAGACGTTGTTACCAGACAATGTTGCAAGTGTAGATAAAACAGCACCATCGATCGAACTTGCAGAAAGAGCGTTCGTGGCGTATGAAGCCGTATAAGCAAACCCAGCCACATCGGCCCACGCTGCACTCACAGCGTTTTCAATTGTTCCGCTGACCATCAAGGCAAAGCTTGCTGTTCCAGCTTGAGTTGCAAACGAGGCTGTATAAGCCTGTGCAGCTACATCTGCATAGCTTGACGACAGGGCTGTGTCGGAATACGAAGATGAGCCTGCGAGTGATGCATAATCAGAGTAACTGGATGACAGAGCTTGTAGTGCATAGGACGCTGTTACTGCAAAGTCTGAATAACTGGATGACAGAGCAGTTGAGGTATATGATGCTGTGTAGGCAAACCCAGCCACGTCAGCATATGAAGCAGTCAGAGCGAGATCTGAATAGCTTGCTGTGGCTGAGTTCTGGGCGAAGGAAGAGAAGCTTGCAGATACGGCTTGATCTGCATATGCAGCACTTACTGCTGTGTCTACAGTTCCACTTACGAAGACAGCATAGCTGGCTGTGAGAGCAAGAGATGACGTGATGGCATAACTGGATGTGACGGCAAAGTCAGAATATGAAGATGTCTGGGAGTAGATAATCGTTCCGGAGATCGGACCAATGACTCCAAGGCCACCAGAGATAATGGCATCACCAGCAAACACGGTCTTGGTATTTGAAGAGCCAGAGATGTAGAGGAAGACGTCAGAACCGATGGAGCCGGTCGGGAACTTATTCTGATCGATATTGCCTTCGTTCAGAGGCGTGGTTTGATTTTCGATGCCATAGATCAGCAGAGCAGTCGGTGAATTGGCATTGCTGCCAGATACGATGATCTTGTTGACTTGGAGTTGATCTGCACGGAAATCGATAGAGTTAGCCATATACCTTTACCCTTACTAGGGGTAAATAGAACAGCGGCCGAGAAGATCACTCCCAGTTTCCAACAATGCTCACAATACCTCTTACTCTAACGCTAGACTGCACTGTACCAACTGGAATACGCAGGATTATCTGTACGTACCTGCCACCCTCGCACACAACCGGAGTAGCAAAGTTCCTGTTGATGTTGAGTGGGTATGTAGCGGCAGCACCTGTAGGCGCTGGCAGAGCTATCTGGGTTCCGAGTGGAATGCGAATTGGAGGATATGTTCCTGCCGTTGCAAGCGATGCACCAGAAGAGTTCACTCCCAGAGCCCACTCCATAATTTGTCCGTTAGCACCGATAGTTCCATCATAAAAGTAGTCACTGATAACGATCTCTTTTATGGTTAGTTGATAGCCTACTGGAACTTGGTAAGCAAAGAGACAGTAGTCTGTT
>CAZZLB010000678.1:0-1859 GCA_964654655.1 uncultured Rhodoferax sp.
CGGGCTCCAGCGGCACCGCTTACACCATGGTCGCAACGCTGGTGCAATTGATGGGAGAAGACAAGGCCTTTGAATACCTCAAGGGACTGCACAAGAATGTCAGCCAGTACACGCGTTCGGGTACCGGGCCGATCAAGGCGGTCGCGCGCGGCGAGACGGCAGTGTCCATCAGTTTTGTGCACGACGGTCCAGGTGAAAAAATGAATGGTTTTCCGGTCGAGACCATCACACCGGCCGAGGGAACCGGGGCTGAGATCGGCTCCATGAGCATCATCAAGGGGGCGCGCAATCTGGAGGCGGCGAAGAAGTTTTATGAATGGGCCTTGACGCCGGCGGCGCAGGAGATGGCGGCCGCCGCCAAGCAGTTTCAACTGCCGTCAAACAAGAACGCCAAGAACGATCCGCGCATTCCTGATTTCAAGAAGATCAAGTTCATCAATTACGACTACGCGAAGTACGGCGCCAGCGCCGAGCGACGGCGCCTGATTGCGAAATGGGAAAAGGAAGTGAATTCCCTGCCTCGTTGATGAAGAAGAATCCCAACCAGGCCATTCGCATCTGGTTGGTGCTGGGCCTGCTGGCCTACTTGCTGCTGCCCTGGTACGCGATCCAGGATACGGCGTGGTACAGCGTTCTGCCGCAAATCCTCGGTGGCCCGGAAACCGCCAACGGCCTGTTGCAGGCCTTGCGGCACGAGCGTCCCTGGCTGTGGCTGGGGCTGTTGGGTTTGGCGATCGCCGCCATCGGGCTGGCGGTCGCACCCGGCAAGGCGCAGGGTGGCTGGTTGCTGGCAGGCGGTGTGAGCGGTTTTGCAGGACTCCTGCTGAGCGGCTTTCTGATTGGTGCCAAGGGCTGGTCTTTCGACGCGCTCAATACGCTGTGGGGAGAACTCGCAGGCCGGCAGTTCGGCATTGGCAGTGGTGCCTTCCTGGCCTTGCTTTCGCTGCTGATGATTGCCGCTTTCGGCTTGGCGCGGCGCGGCTATTTCAAGGGTGATCTTTTCATTGCGGCGGCCGTCGTTGGCTGCTCGGTACTGCTGCTGTTGTTCATTGCGTTCCCGGTCAGCAAGGCCTTGTACGGTGCCTTGCTGACAGAGCAGGGGCAATGGTCTGTGATTGCCATTTTTGATCGCATCGGCAATGAGCGCGTCTGGGGCTTGAACTGCCTGGCGGGTGGTGTGCGTTGCGGCGTGGCCTGGAACACGCTTTTTCTGGCCCTGTTGACGGCGACCGGTACGACGCTGTTGGGAACCATGATGGCGCTGCTGGCCGAACGCAGCGCTGGCCCGAAAATTCAGACGCCACTGCGTGTTGTCGCGCTGTTGCCCATCATCACGCCGCCGTTTGTGGTCGGGCTCGGACTGATTTTGCTGTTTGGCCGCGCCGGCATTGTGAATCAATTGCTGGAATATGCCTTTGGCCTGGCACCAACACGCTGGTTTTATGGCGCGCTGGGGGTCTGGATTGCGCAGTTGTTCGCCTTCACACCGATTGCCTTCATGATCATGCGTGGTGTAGTACAGGGTGTGTCACCGAGCCTGGAAGAGGCGGCGCAAACATTGCGCGCGAACCGGCAGCAGACCTTTCTCACCATCACGCTGCCACTTCTCAAGCCGGGATTGGCCAATGCTTTCCTGGTGGGCTTTATTGAGAGCATGGCGGACTTTGGCAACCCGATCGTGGTGGGAGGTCAGTTCTCGGTGCTGTCGACCGACATCTTCTTCGCCATCGTCGGTGCCCAGTACGATCAGGGTCGCGCCGCGTCGCTGGCCTGGATCCTGACGCTGTTTGCGCTGGGAGTGTTCGCCCTGCAGCGCGCCCTGCTGGGCAAGCAGAGTTACACCACGGTCAGCGGCAAGG
>CAZZLB010000679.1:0-1859 GCA_964654655.1 uncultured Rhodoferax sp.
ATGCAGCACATCGCGCTCGAAGGGCGTTGCTTTGTGCTATCGGCCTGCCAGCACCTGCGTCGCTCGGACTTTCCGTCGGACCGCATGAACAACCGGCTGCCGCAGGCCAGCGACACCGTGCTGATGCGGGGTGGCAGTGTCATCATCGACCCGCTCGGGAAGGTCCTGGCCGGGCCGCTGCGCGATCAGGACGCTTTGCTGACCGCCGAGCTCGACCTCGATCTGATTCCCATGGCGCAGCTCGACTTTGATGTGGTCGGGCACTATGCCCGGCCGGACGTTTTCTCGCTGCAGGTCAACACGGCCGCGCAATCGGCAGTTTCTTTTGTCGGCGGGCCGGTTTGAAAGCGGGTATTGGACCTTGTTTGGTGGCACTGGTGTGCGTGCTTTGCTGGCACGCTGGTGCCACTGAATTGCCAAGGGCGCGTGCCACGCCCGGCGGCATTGCGCGGGTAGATCTGGGCGCCTCGGCGCAGGCGCCGCAAGTCACTTTCAATGGTGTGCCGGTGTGGGTGGTGCAGGACGGTGGGCGGTGGACGGCCATGGTGGGCATTGGGCTGTCGGCGGCGCCCGGTACTTTGAGCCTGATGGTCAAACGCCTGGGTTCAAGCGAGACTGTCGTGAATTTCCAGGTCAAGCCGTTTCGCTACGCCGAGCAGCGCTTGAAGGTGGCGCCCGGTCATGTCGATCTGTCAGCAGAGGACACGGCGCGCTACGAGCGCGAGCGCGTGCAACTGGCGCAGGTCATGGCGACCTTTACCGAGGTCCAGCCCGAGGCCCTGGGCTTTTTGCAGCCAAACAGCGGCCGGCGCTCGAGTTCCTTTGGTTTGCGGCGCGTCTTCAACGGGCAGGCACGCAATCCGCACAGCGGTATGGATATTGCCGCAGCACAGGGCGCACCAGTGCTGGCGGCTGCATCGGGTGTCGTGATCGACACGGGCGACTATTTCTTCAACGGCAACACGGTGTGGCTGGATCATGGTTCGGGCTTGCTCACCATGTACTGCCATCTGTCGGAAATCGAAGTCAAGGCAGGCGAACGCGTCAGCGCCGGCGCCCTGATCGGCAAGGTTGGAGCCACGGGTCGCGCCACCGGGCCCCATTTGCACTGGTCGGTCAGTCTGAACCGGGTAATGGTCGATCCGGCGCTGTTTCTCGAAGCAGCGGCAACAACAGGCTTGCCGATGAAGAAATAAGCAGCAGTTCTGCTTAGCGCCAGCTTGAGCGGGCCCGCTCGCGCACCTGGATGCTCGCCGGTCCCCTGTGTGCCGCGCCTGGCGTCTCGGGTCGTTCAGGTGGCCAGATCACTGTCTCAAACTGTTTCGCCAGTGCGTCCGGAATGAAGCGACTGCGAATTGCGTAAAGGTGCCGGTCACCGCGCGCGGCCTGCTGTGTCACGTAGAAGCGATGCGGCACCAGCAGATGCAGGTGCTCCCTGGCGCGCGTCATGGCGACATAAAGCAATCGACGTTCTTCCTCAATCTCGTCCTGTGTTTCGGTGCTCAGGTCGGAGGGGATGCAACCGTCCACCACGTTGAGCACATGAACCGATGTCCACTCCTGGCCTTTGGCCGAATGAATGGTGGAGAGAATCACATAGTCTTCATCGCGGTGCGCTGGCCCGGACAGGTCGCTGGTCGCCTCCGGCGGGTCCAGTGTGAGTTCGCTCAGAAAGCGTTCCCGGCTCGGGTATCCCGACGCCATGTGTTCCAGATTGTCAATGTCGGGACGGCGTTGCGCATGGTCCTCGTGCAGGCGCTCAAGCTGCGGCAGGTACCAGCGCCTGGCCAACTCCATATCGCCTGCCCAGGGTCTCGGCGCTGCCTGCAGGGCGCGCTACATTGGTACAAAGATCTGCC
>CAZZLB010000680.1:0-1858 GCA_964654655.1 uncultured Rhodoferax sp.
CTTTGACCACCGGTACGCATTGATATCCAAAACATCGACTTCCGACCCCACGTCAAGCAAAGCCCGCGCAATATAAGCCAACCCAATAGGATAAACATCTGGCGGGAAAGATTCGCGAATTGGAGGATTGATAAGTAAGACTTTCATAAGATTCCTTTAACTGGACTTTAGCCAAGTGAGGTAGGAAAAACAGCCGTCTTCGGATAAGATAGAGTTGCCGACTCAACTTATCTGGAGGACTGCATGTTTCCCCTACCCGCTGAAATTATAACACTGCTTGCCAATTTCGCACCCGTCTTTGATCCACGCGTTTGGCAACATGCTGGCGTGTTGCTCATCGGTGCGATTCTGACGCCGGGTAAACGGACCGTGACCGCCGCACTGCGGATTATGGGTTTGTCCGACGAAAAGCACTTTATCAACTATCATCGGGTATTGAGTCGCGCCACCTGGTCGTGCTTGGCGTTAAGTCGGATCTTGTTTGGTTTGTTGGTCGCCTTGTTGCTCAGTGCAAACGCACCGCTTCTGGTGGTCATCGACGATACACTCGAACGTCGCCGCGGAGCTAAGATCAAAGCCAAAGGCGTTTTCCGTGACGCAGTCCGTTCAAGCGAAAAACATCTGGTCACTTGCTTTGGGCTACGTTGGGTCTGCATGATGCTGTTGGTGCCATTGCCCTGGGCCACGCGGCCTTGGGCACTCCCATTTCTGACGGTGTTAGCCCCTTCCGAACGTACGCAAACAAAGTTGGGCAAACGCCACAAGAGTTGTGTGGACTGGGCACGCCAAATGCTCAAGCAGGTCTATCGTTGGACGGCCACCCGTCCCATCGTTTTACTCGTGGACGGAGGATATGCGGCTGTTTCATTGGGCTTGACGTGTTGTGCCTTGCCCCATCCGGCGGTCTTGGTCACACGATTACGCCTGGATGCGGCTATCTATGATCCCCCGCCGCCACCGGATCCGCATCGCAAGGGCCCCAAGCCGCAGAAGGGCACACGGCAACCTTCCTTGAAGACCCGTGCCGCGGATGCCCAGACAGTTTGGCAGACCCAGGAAATCCAGTGGTATCACAGCACGCGGCGTACGATGCAACTCCTTTCCGGCACTGCCCTGTGGTACACACCTGGCTATCGCCCGTTATCCATCCGCTGGGTCTTGGTGCGCGACCCACAGGGTGAACTGCGGGATCAAGCGTTTTTGTGTACCGACGTGACAGCGACGATAGAACAAATCATGACCTGGGTCATCTTGCGTTGGAATATCGAAGTCACGTTTGAAGAAGTGCGTGCCCATCTCGGCATGGAGACGCAACGACAATGGTCGGACCTGGCTATCGCGCGCACCACGCCCTGCTTGCTCGGTTTGGTTTCGCTGATCGTCCTGATCGCGTATGAGATGGCACCCCAGCATCAACTGCCGATTCAGCAAGCGACCTGGTATGCAAAATCCGAAGCCACCTTCGCAGATGTGATCGCGTTTGTGCGGCGCCAAATTTGGAGCGCGCGCTATTTCGTGAAGTCTGCACAGAACGCTGACCCTGTGCTAATTCCACAAACCTATGCGGAGCAATTGTTAAATGCGGTTACTTATCCCGCCTGATTGGACAAAGTCCAGTATTAGGCAAAATGAAATTTTTCGGATGAAGGAGCAAGTATGGCGCGTATTTTGTTGGTTGACGATTCAATGTATCAGCGATTGAAACTGCGCAAGATTCTCGAAGCTGCCGGGTATGAAGTGATCGAGGGCACGAATGGCGAGGAAGGGCTATATATGGCGGCATCGAGCGAACCGGATTGCATCCTGCTCGATCTGATTATGCCCAAGATCGGCGGGATTGAGGTTCTGCGCGAATTTC
>CAZZLB010000681.1:0-1856 GCA_964654655.1 uncultured Rhodoferax sp.
ATGGCCATCGGTACCGCCGAACTCCTTGGCCAGTTCAATGCATTCGTTGAGGACGACGCGCCAGGGCACATCCAGACAGTGCTGGAGTTCAAAAGTGCCAATCCAGAGCACGCCGCGTTCTATCGGCGAAATCTCGTCGAGCTTGCGGTCCAGCAAGGGCACGATGAGCGCGTCAAGTGCTGCCATTTCAGTGCTGCATCCGTGCAGCAACAGTGCAAAGTGTGCGGCGTCCGCTTTGGAAAAACCGGCCAGCTCGCGCGTGAAGACCTCAATCTCGCTGACGGCGTTCCTGCCGACGAGCTTCTGGTAAAGGCCTTGCAGCGCAAACTCTCGGGCGCGCGTGCGCTCGGACTTGGCATTTGCCTTGCGCACACCGGTGGCGGTCAAGCCGGTCCTGCTCTGGCGCGGCGGACGCCTGGACGCTGATGTGCTTTGGCGACCGGACATCAGATTTCTTCCAGCAGGTTGGCCATTTCAACGGCAACGCGGGCGGCGTCGCGGCCTTTTTCGGTTTGTCTGGCGATGGCCTGCTCCAGGTTTTCGGTGGTCAGGATGGCGTTGGCGATGGGCAACTGGTAATCGAGCGCCACCCGGCTCACACCGGCGCCGGATTCGTTGGCCACCAGTTCGAAGTGATAGGTCTCGCCGCGGATGATGCAGCCAAGTGCCACCAGTGCGTCGTATTTCAATTTCTCGGCCAGGGCCATCAGGGCCACCGGTACTTCCAGCGCACCCGGTACCTGCACCAGGTCGATGTTCTTCGGGGCCACGCCAAGTGCCAGCAGTTCGGTCTTGCAGGCTTGCGCCAACTCGTTGGTAATGGCCTCGTTGAAACGCGCCTGCACCAGGCCAATCGTCAATTTCCTGCCGTTCAATCGGCTGTCGGTGGGAGCGGGGCTTCCTTTGTCTGCGCCAAACATGGTCGGTTCCTTGGGTATTTGTTTACTTGGTGATGTAGCCGACGATTTCCAGGCCGTAACCGGCCATGCTCGGCATGCGCCGCGGGTTTCCCATCAACTTCATTTTGTGCACACCGCATTCGCGCAGGATCTGGGCACCGATACCGTAGCTGCGCAGGTCCAGGCGTTCGCGCTCCGGACCGTGACTGGATTTGGCGGTGCCTTCGAACTGCGACCACAACTGCTCGGCACTCTCGCCGCAGTTGAGCAAGACCACCACGCCCCGACCCTCCGCCGAAATGCGCGCCAGGCTGGCGTCCAGACTCCAGGAATGCATGGCGCGCCCGACTTCCAGGGCGTCGAGTACCGACATCGGCTCGTGCACGCGGGCCGCCACGGCCTCCGACGTGCTCCATGCGCCTTTGACCAGCGCCAGATGGAGACCGTGCGTGATCTTGTCCTTGAAGGCGTGTGCGGTGAATTCTCCGAAAGCGGTGTTCAGTGTGCGCGAACCCATCTTGTTGACCAGCGATTCGACGCGGCTGCGGTGTTCAATCAGATCGGCAATGGTGCCAATCTTCAAGCCGTGCTGTGCCGCAAAAAGCTGCAAGTCGGGCAGCCGCGCCATGGTGCCGTCGTCCTTCATGATCTCGCAGATCACCGCAGACGGAGTGCAGCCGGCCATCACAGCCAGATCGCAACCGGCTTCGGTGTGGCCAGCCCGCATCAGAACACCGCCGTCCTGCGCTTGGAGCGGGAACACATGCCCTGGCTGCACAAGATCTTGCGCGCTGGCATCGCGGGCGACAGCCGCCGCCACGGTGCGAGCACGGTCCGCCGCAGAGATGCCGGTGCTTACCCCTTGTGCGGCCTCGATCGACACCGTGAACGCCGTGCCGTGCTTGGTGCCATTGCGCTGGGCCATGGGGGGCAGTTGCAGCCGCTCGCACCGCTCGC
>CAZZLB010000682.1:0-1853 GCA_964654655.1 uncultured Rhodoferax sp.
AAGCTTGAGGCCCAAGGCGGCCTGGTTGCGCCAAGTACGCCGGAGGAATACACAGCAAGTCTCAAAGCGGAGATTGCATTGACCGAGAGAATGATGAAGTCAGCAAAGATCGAAGCCCAGTAGGCAAGCCAATTCAATGGTGTCAGGCATGATTTCAGTGCTGCTTCGCGGTAAAGGTTTTGGTATTGGCCGCAGCCTCGCAATGGCTGAACATGGCAGCTTGTTGACAATTATTGAACACCGACTTGAAATGGAACCCGTACGCCGCGAGCTTCCTCCAGACTTCCGTTAATTGAGCTGAATGACGTCCCCTAATTGCTTCAAGAGAGCTGCCGTTGAAAGTTACTGCCATCCATTAAGACAGTTTGATGCCCTTGTTAGTGGACTCGGCACCTGATCGTCATGGCGCCATGATCTTGGCTAGGCGTTGCGAGCCAACGCTTCGCTTCGATATGAAGTTGACCCCATTTCACGGACACCTTATTGTTCACAAAGGAGGAGTCCGATATGCCAATTACCAAGCCGCCTTATCCGGCGCAATTTCGTCAACAAATGGTGGAGCTTGTGCAAGCCGGTCGTTCAGCCAGCGAACTCGCTCGCGAATTTGGCCCGCACGTCACCAGCATCCTGAGCTGGGTGCACAAGGCCGGCTTGACCGTCCCACCCGGTGGGTCTGGTCGGGAGTCGCCACTAAACGCAGCAGAACGCCAGGAACTCGTTGAACTGCGACGCAAACTGCGCCAAGTCCAGATGGAGCGAGACATCTTGGCAAAGGCTACGGCCTGGTTTGCCAACAAAGGCGAGCAGACGTTCACCCCGTCTACGCGCTGATTGAGGCAAACCAGGCCAAACTACCCGTGCGCACCATGTGCAAAACCCTCAAAGTCAGCGCCAGTGGCTACTACGACTGGCAAGGACGAGCGCCAAGCAAGCGAGAGCAGGCCAACGCTGCTTTGACGCAGCAAATCCACCAGGCTTTTGTCGCCAGCGACGAAACCTACGGCATGCCCCGCATCCGCGCAGAGTTGTTTGACGATGGCATCGTAGCCAGTCGCAAACGCATTGCACGCCTGATGCGCCAGGGACACATGCGCGGGGTGAGCCGCAGGCGCAGCTTTGTCGTGACCACCAGGCGCGATGTGCGCCAGCGCCCGGCACCGGACTTGGTGAACCGGGAATTCATTGCCACTGACATCAACCAGCTCTGGGTGGCAGACATGACCTATTTGCCGACCTGGAGCGGATTTTTGTATCTGGCCGTCGTCATTGACGTCTTTAGCCGCAAGGTGGTGGGCTGGGCCTTTGGCGAGCGCATGACAGCCGACCTGGTGGTACTGGCACTCAACATGGCGTTGATGACCAGAAAGCCAGGTTCGGTGATTCACCATAGCGACCAGGGCAGCCAGTACACCAGCATCGCCTTTGGTAATCGGTGCAAGGAAATGGGGGTACGCCCCTCGATGGGCAGTGTGGGCGACGCTTATGACAACGCCATGGCTGAGAGCTTCTTTGCCACACTGGAGTGCGAACTCATTAAGCGGCGCAGTTGGAAGACCAAGACCGAGGCTCGTCTGGCAGTCTTTACATGGATTGAGAGCCGCTACAACCCGGTGCGGCGCCACTCGGGTCTGAACTATCAATCACCCGTTAACTTCGAGAGGAAACACGAAATTCAAAAAATGCAACAAACTTCCATTGAACACGGCTTACCCACCGGATGCTTCGCATCTGTGGACAGCACGCTCCTTGCACTTCATGGGTGCAGCGAGCTGTCCACAGACAAGCCCGGTGGATAAGCCTGCACCACTGATAATCACGAATCTAAAACTGTCCGTCGAAACGGGTCAAGTCCA
>CAZZLB010000683.1:0-1853 GCA_964654655.1 uncultured Rhodoferax sp.
AGCCGAATGGCGCTTAGTTTAGCGCACGAGATTTTGTGGGTTTGGTTTTCCGGTAGGGATTACGGCGAGCGATTTCCTGGAAATGTTTGCGGGGTTTATTGAGCCTGGGAAAGGGTTTGGGGCGGCGTTTAAGGGCACGCGGTTCGATGCGTTCAGGGCGGTGTGGCACCTGATCGCGAGCGATGGTTTCGAACAAAGCCAGGATGATCTGGTTTTGCTTCTTTTTTGAACGGGCTTGCGCGAGGGCCAGACTGAACTGGCGCACCGCATCGACCGTGCCCTTGAAACTGAGGCGCTCCAACTGCACGTGGTTGCTCGCACCGGCCTGAACCATGAAGCAACGAATCGCGTTATAGGCAATAAAGAACATTTCCAATTCCTTGTGTACCATGGCTGGGCTTTTACAGCGCAGCACCTCCATGCCCATGGAGGTTTTAAGGTCGCGAAACCAGAGTTCGATTTTCCAGCGCTGGGCATAGAGTTGGGCGACATCCTGGGCCGGATACTTCTGGGGGTCCAACAGCGTCGTCGCCAGGGTGACCGATCGGGGCCGATAGCCCTTGTGGCAGAGTGGGAAACGAATCACCCGCACGGTCAGTTGGGCTGGAAGGGTCTTCCACCAGGACTGCGGCAGCCAACGGGGCTTTCGCACGGGTTTTTGCCAAGTGAAGAGCCGGTCGTGCTTGCCCAGAGGTTGGCCCCGGCGCAAATCGGTGGACCGTGCCTGATGGAGGTCGAAGAGGGCAGCGATGTCGCGTAACTGTAAAAGCCAGAGCAACACGTAAGTGCAGAAGCCGCAGTCACCCACGGCCAGATCGCCGGGCCGGAACTGGTCGAGCAAGCCCTTGAGCAGGCGCAATTCGGATTGATGCTTGTTCCCCTTGGCGTAGTCGAGCAGCACGCCCGTCGAGAGGCTGAATACCCCCAGCAGACGCAGCAGGGGAAAGCCACAGCCGGGCTTTTGATTGCGCGATTGGGGATAAGCGCGCTGGTTTTTCCGGGTGTCGGGCAGGCTGAGGGTGGTGCCGTCGATGAGCTTGGGCCGCAGACCGTGCCAGAGTTGGGTCGTGGTTTCACCCGCTGCGGCCAATCCAACCCGCACGCGCTGGAGCGTGTCCAGGGGCAAGCGATTTCTGGCCTGGCAATAGGCGCTGCTGCCCTCATCCACAGGGCCTTGGCCGCGGAGGGCAAAGAGGGCCTGGATTTGGCGGACAATTTCGCGGCAGGAGGTGTCGGGTTTGAGCACTTGGTAGAGGAAACCAAAGAAGGTGCGGCGCACGCTAAAGATGCGCTCGCGGCTGTTGGGGCCGTCATCGGCCTGGGAGAGCAAGCCCGGCGGCAGCAGCGGACCCAGCAACTGTTCCAGGTGGCAGAGACTTTGTTGGCGCAAGTGCTGGACCCGGCGGCCCATGGGGGCCAGACGGGAACGCCAGGAGGGGAAGAAGGGTGTATGCATACGGCGGTATATATACCGCCTCTATTGACGCCTCTGTTATCCTTGGTATTCATGAAAACGGACCTCGCAAAGATAGAAAACGAATATGCGCGCCTGCGCGAGCGCCTGCGGAGCCTGGGTTGGATTAGCCACGGTTACGTCCAGGACCGCGGACCCGGCGCTGGCGGCCCCTGCTATCAGTGGACGCGCAAGGTCAAGGCCAAGACCGTCTCGGTTGCTCTCTCTCGAGAACAATACGAGGCGTTGAAGCAAGCCATAGACAACTGGCAAGAGGCCCAGGAAATCCTGCGCCAGATGCAAGCCCTCACTCGTCAGGTCATCTTTCAAACCCTGCCCAACCCGCCTCGTCGTAAGCGCTTGGGCAAGAGGGTTTTAGGGCTTATCTAAGCGCCATTCG
>CAZZLB010000684.1:0-1850 GCA_964654655.1 uncultured Rhodoferax sp.
CCCATGTGGAGCGTGTTTATAGGTAAGTTGTTGATTTATATTGTATTTTTGTTCTTATGTGGCCCCATATTGGGCTATGGTGGTGGAGAGGAGGAGGATCGAACTCCCGACCTCTGCATTGCGAACGCAGCGCTCTCCCAGCTGAGCTACCCCCCCGACCATGTGCGAAGTCTAGCAATAAATCAGCGCCCACGCAAAAACAGGGCATCTAGATCGCGCAGACTGATCTGACGCCAGGTTGGACGACCGTGGTTGCACTGATCCGCGCGGTCGGTTGCCTCCATCTGCCGCAGCAGGGCGTTCATTTCTTCCAGGCTGAGGCGACGGTTGGCGCGCACGGCGCCGTGACAGGCCATGGTGGCCAACAACTCGTTGTGGGTACGTTGCAGCACCGTGCTGGCGTCTCGCTCGGCCAACTCCGACAGAACGCCGCGCGCCAATTCGATCGGGTCGCCTTGCGCCAGGGTGGCAGGAACGGCCCGCACCGCCAGCGTTTTTGCCGAAAAAGCAGTGATCTCCAACCCAAGCGCCTGCAGATTTCCGGCATGCGCTTCAGCACTGGCAATTTCCGTTTCTGTGGCAGCAAAGGTGGCCGGAATCAGTAGCGGCTGGCTGCTCAGACGAGGCGGGCCGCTGTGCCTGCTGAACTGGGCCTTAAGTCGCTCATAAACAATGCGTTCGTGGGCGGCATGCATGTCGACGACAACCAGCCCCTGCGAATTTTCCGCCAGGATGTACACGCCCTGTAACTGTGCCAGCGCACGCCCCAGAGGCCATGAATCGGCGGCTTCTTCGGCCGGCGCAGCCGCGGCTGTGGAAACACTCCAAAGCAGTCCCAGGTCGCTCACCCGGTGGCCTTGCGTGGACTCGAACGCCATGCCGCGCTGCCAGGGGTAACTGGCGGCGCCTGGCACGGCTGATTCCGCCCGCTGCAGCGTCAGATGCTCGTCGCCAGGGGCAGCAGGCGACTGCCCCAATCGGGGGGTTGCCAGCGCGTCTTCAATCGCGTGGCGCACCGCCTGGTGCACTTCGCGGCTATCGCGAAAACGCACTTCTATCTTGGTCGGATGAACGTTGACATCAACACGCCGCGGGTCGATCTCAAGGTAGAGCGCATAGACCGGCTGGCGCTGGCCGTGCAGCACGTCTTCAAACGCGCTGCGGACCGCGTGGGCCAGCACCCTGTCACGTACAAAGCGACCGTTGACGTAAAAAAACTGCTGGTCGGCGCGTGAGCGCGCTGCCTCTGGTGTGCCAACCCGTCCCCAGACGGCAACTGGTGCTGCGCCGCTGCCTGGCTGAGACTCACGTCGATAATCGAGCAGCATCGACCGCTCGGTGAAGTCACTCCCAAGCACGTCTGCCAAGCGCTCCTGCAGCGCCTGCGGGCCATCACAGCGGCGCCACTGCTCGATCAGCCTGCCCTCCGCCCAGATGGAGAAGCCCACATCGGGCCGTGCCAGTGCCTGACGCCGCACCGCTTCGACGCAATGCGCCAGTTCGGTGGCGTCTGTCTTGAGGAACTTGCGACGCGCCGGTGTGCTGAAAAACAGTTCCTTGACTTCGACCGTGGTGCCCTGGCTGCGCGCCACGGGTTTGAGTTCACCGCTGCGGCCATCCAGCAGATAGGCACTCGATTGGCTGGTGGCTCTGGAAGAAATGGCACAGTCCGCAATCGAGTTGATCGCAGCCAGCGCCTCACCCCGAAACCCCATGGTGCTGACGGATTCAAGATCGTTCAGGCTGCTGATCTTGCTGGTGGCGTGGCGCTTGAGTGCCATCGGCAACTCCTCGCGCACCATGCCAGCCCCATCGTCTTCTACAGCGATCCGGCGCACACCGCCCGCCAG
>CAZZLB010000685.1:0-1850 GCA_964654655.1 uncultured Rhodoferax sp.
GGGCGAATCGGTGGCAATCTGTGAGCAGGTGGGCGAGGTCACGGGCAAGGGCCCGGTGGAGCGCAAGGTGCTGCGCGTGGTCACGCCGGGTACCCTGACCGATCTGGAACTGCTGGGCGACAAAACCGAGTCACTGCTACTGGCCGTACACCAGGGCGCGCGCAATCAGTGCGGGCTAGCGTGGCTGAGCATCACGCAGGGCGAAATGTGCCTGGCCGAGTGCGCCAGTGATAAGGTGGCCGACTGGGTGTCGCGCATCAACCCCGGCGAAATGCTTTTCGGTGGCGGTGCCACGCCGGCTTTCGAAGCGCACCTTCGCAGTCTGCAGGCACCGGGGCGCCTCACGGTCACGCTGCGGCCGCAGTGGCAGTTCGACACCGGTCTGGGACAGCGCAAACTGCTGGAGCAACTCCAGGCCGCCAGTCTGGCAGGCTGGCAGGCGCAAGACCTGACGCTGGCCCACGCCGCAGCCGCTGCCCTGCTGGCCTACGCCGAGCACACGCAGGGCCGCGCCCTGACACATCTGCACAACCTGCGTGTGCAGCGCGATGATGAATTGATCGAGTTGCCGCAAAACACCAGGCGCAATCTGGAGTTGACGCAAACCCTGCGCGGTCTGGAGCAGCCCACGCTGTTTTCGCTGCTAGACACCTGCATGACCGGCATGGGCAGCCGATTGCTCAAGCACTGGTTGCTGACGCCTCAGCGTGAGCGCGCGCAGGCACAACAACGTCTTGACGCCATCACGGCATTGCGGGAAGGCGCATGGACAAGGTTGCGCCAGCAATTGAAGGGCAGCAGCGACGTAGAACGCATCACGGCCCGCCTGGCGCTGCGTCAGGTGCGTCCGCGTGAACTCACAGCACTGCAACAGACCCTGCGCAAGACTGAACTGCTGCTGCCCGAAATGCCGGCAACCGAACCGTGCTTGCAGCAGCTCGCCGCTGATCTGCTGTGTCCCGAAGATTGCCTGGAACTGCTCTCCCGCGCGCTGGATGCGGAGCCGGCCGCGCTGCTGCGCGACGGCGGCGTGATGGCCGGCGGGTTTGACGCCGAACTCGATGAGTTACGCGCCATTCAGGACAACGCCGATGCCTTCCTGCTCCACATTGAGGCACGTGAACGGGCGCGCACCGGTATTGCCAATCTGCGTGTGCAGTACAACAAGGTGCATGGCTTCTTCATCGAAGTGACGCAGGGTCAGCTTGACAAGGTTCCGGCAGACTACCGGCGCCGCCAGACCTTGAAAAACGTCGAGCGTTTCATCACGCCCGAGCTGAAAGCCTTTGAAGACAAGGCGCTCAGCGCCCAGGAGCGCGCCCTGGCGCGCGAGAAGTTCCTGTTTGAACAACTGCTCGACCAGTTGCAGGTCTTTGTGCCACGGCTGACGCAACTGGCGCGTGCCCTGGCCACGCTGGATGCGCTGTGCGCTCTGACAGAGCGCGCCCTGACGCTGAACTGGTGCGCGCCACAGTTCTCGCGTGAACCCTGCCTGGAGATCGAAGCCGGCCGGCATCCGGTGGTTGAAATGCGCTTGAACGAAACCAATGCCGGTGCATTCATCGCCAACGACACACGCCTGGGCCCCAGGCAACGCATGCAGATCATCACCGGTCCCAACATGGGCGGCAAATCGACCTATATGCGCCAGATCGCCGTCATCGTGCTGCTGGCCAGCATGGGCAGCTACGTGCCTGCTTCTGCTTGCCGGCTCGGGCCGATTGACGCGATCCACACCCGCATCGGTGCCGCCGACGACCTGGCCAACGCCCAATCCACCTTCATGCTGGAGATGCTCGAAGCTGCGCAGATCCTGCACAGCGCTACACCCAGCTCGCTGGTGCTGATGG
>CAZZLB010000686.1:0-1846 GCA_964654655.1 uncultured Rhodoferax sp.
ACTGCGACGGCTTCCGAAGGCAGGCCCGTTTTTCCCCAAAATAAGAACTTCGACGGATTCGGCGCGGGCGGCGGAGTTACATCGCCGCTGCCGCCTGACGGGCTTGAAAGGCGTCAGCTTGCATTCCTATCGATATGCTTGGGCGTATTTTACTTTAGGAAGTCGTATGCCAACGGGAGCGATTACTGACTCAGGGTTTTGAACCGCTACACGGTAGTTTTCTTCATAGTTTTCCTAGGTCGGAGTGAAAGACCGCCTTGGAAATCTGCTCCGTCAGGAACTCGACTTCCTTCTGGAACTTCGGTTCACTGCTTTGAGATTGCAGTATAGTCCAAGTGAACGAGGCGATGTAAAATTTTGAGGGTGGAGCGCAATGGGCAAGCTGCCAAGAATACATTTCAATTTTCACCCCTTTCTCAACTGCCGATTTCTTAGAGCGTGTATGAAAAGTGACGGTAGGTCCGTATTTGTCCTATCCCCTGTGGTGGAATGGAGGGCATGTGTGTTGATACCCACTATCCTACGGATATGACGGACGCCGAATGGCAAATCATTCGGCCCCTTTTGCCTGCTCGTGCCAAAACGGGCCGACCGTCGGCTGATCGCCGCCGAATCATCAATGGCATTCGCTACCTGTTGCGTGCGGGTTGCGCGTGGCGTCTGTTGCCCCACGAATATGGTCCCTGGAGCACGGTCTATGGTCTGTATCGAGCTTGGACCAAAACCGGACTGTGGCTCCGGATTCATGCGGTCTTGCGCGGGCGCGTCCGCGTGGCCGAAGGCCGTCACCCCGGTCCTACCGCCGCCGTGATGGACAGTCAATCGGTCAAAATCGGCGATCAAGGTGGTGTGCGCGGCTACGATGCGGGCAAGAAAGTGACCGGACGCAAGCGACACATCCTGGTGGATGTCCTGGGTTTGCTGCTGGGCGTTTATGTGGGTTCGGCCGATGAACAGGATCGGGACGGGGCCAAGACGTTGTTGCAGCGCTGCCTGGGCTGGTATGGCAAACTGGCCAAGATTTGGGCCGATGGCGGCTATGCGGGGGCCTTGGTCGATTGGGTCAAGGCGTTGCGACCACGGGGCCGGTTGCATCTGGACATTGTCAAACGCAGTGACGATCAGGTCGGATTCAAGGTGCTGCCGCGACGTTGGGTGGTGGAGCGGACCTTCGGCTGGTTTATGAAACAGCGCCGCTTGGTCCGGGATTATGAAACCAAAACAGGTCATGCCGAGGCGATGTTGTACCTTGCCATGACCACGCTGATGCTGCGCCGCTTGGCCAGAAAGGGTGCCCGGTGAGTTTTCATACACGCTCTTAACTTTCAAACCAAAGGAATGGACATGATCAGGGGGATGCACCCGTTGTTATGGATCGCCGCCCGGGCCTTGTTCCTGGGCGTTGCCTCGTTCATGGCCGGAGGTATCAGCCGCGCCGAGGTGTTCACATTGTGCTGGAGCGGTGTTATCCCAAGGATGGCCCGCGAAAGCGTCCCAAGGTGATGGATGACCAACCGGGGAGCCTGGGCTTTTTCATAAATCCGGAGCGCTCGCACGAACCGAATTGCGAAGGCATTTTTTGAAGCTGGAGAGCGGCCGGGTAACCAGCAAGGTCTATTCCCCGGATTGAATGGGGAAGGACGGCCCGCAGGCCAATGACCGTCCCGAAAACCAAATCACTGCCAGCAGTTGAGGGGGTGTTTCCCCCGGCTTGGTGAATCGGTTCGGACAAATACTGGTTTGCCACCGCGGCACCAGGGGGTTAAGGTCTTTTCCGGATCGTTGGTCATGAATAGTTTCAAGCTCTTATGCATCGGGGTTGTATTTTGCCGGGCCACGCAGGCAC
>CAZZLB010000687.1:0-1842 GCA_964654655.1 uncultured Rhodoferax sp.
GGCCGTTGAACATGCGGCCATGCGCGAGAGGTGTTTCAACCAGATCGGCATAACCCACGTGCTTGCCAGCACAAGGACAGTAACTCGGCAGAGACTCTTCTACCGATTTCGGCGCGAGTGGCAGCGGATGACCCGGCAAACCCTCGGGAAGCGGCAACTCGTTCTCACGTTGGGCTAGCGCCGTGAATCGGGCGACTTCCTTCGCGCCGGCCAGCAGGCGCGCTGAAAAGTGGCCAGCGTTGCGACCGGCGTAATCGGTGGCGACTTCGATTGCGAGTTCGCCGATGGGCACCGGCCGCAGCAGGTTGGCGGTAAGGCGTGCGATGTGGGTCAAGCCATGCGCCTCCGCAGCCTGCTCGATGGCGCGACATACCAGTGCGATGGGTGGGCCGGCGTGCTGGTGCTCGGGGTGCCAGGGGCCGCGCGTCAACACGCTGGCGCGGTAGTTGCCGTTGCTCAGCAATTCGTAGGCGCTGCCGGGCGTGGCGCGGGTGGACGTGGTCAATTCAGACTCCAGGATCTGGTCGTTGGCCTCGACTGTAGCGCAAGCACTTCAGATGCACTAGGAATCCGCCGACCGGATAATGAGCGCTGCACAAAAGACCGAGGCAAAGCAGTGATCACACAGGAATTTGACGAACAACTGAGCCGGTGGCGACATCAGCTGCACCGCAATCCGGAAACCGGCTTCAATGAAAAGAAAACCTCGGACTACATCGCCACGATTCTGGGCGCAATGGGCCTGCAGGTACACCGTGGCATCGGCGGCACCGGCATCGTTGCCAGTCTGAAGCTCGGAGACGGCAAGGGCGTCATCGGACTGCGCTCCGACATGGACGCCCTGGCCATCACCGAAGCTGCAGAGAGCCGCCCCTACAAATCAGAAAACCCCGGCTGCATGCACGCCTGTGGACACGACGGCCACATGACGATGCTGCTTGGTGCGGCCCGGCTGTGTTGAAGTCGCCCTGCAGGCGGCCACTGCCGTTGTGGGCAAGGACAGCGTCGATCCCGATGTGGCGCCGATGATGGTCTCGGAAGACTTTGGTGCCTTCCTGAAGGTCGTGCCGGGCGCATTTGTCTTTCTCGGCAATGGCGACGGCAGCAGCCCGGGTGCAGTGCCTCTGCACAACCCAGGATATGACTTCAACGATCAGGTCCTGTCAGTAGGAGCGCGCTACTTCGCCGAGCTCGCCCGCGTCCGCTTGCCGCAGTGAAGGCAGCAAGAACTACTCGGGGACTTTGCTGCCAGGTTTCAACAGCACCGTGCTCATCGCCGCCAGAATCAGCAGCATCGCCGCATAGTCCTGCCAATGCGGTGTTTCGCCCAGCATCCAGGCGCCAGAAAAGACGCCGACGATGGGAATCATCATGATCGACAGGCTCGATGCAATTGGTGGCAGCGAGCGCGCCAGTTGAAACCAGACAACGTGAGCAAAGCCGAACACGATGACGGCGTTGAAGACGATGGCGGCCCACTCAATGGCATGGGGCCAGCGCCACAAGGAACTTTCAAAAACGATCGCCCCCGTCGCCATCACCACGGTGGTCATGCTGATCATCCAGAAAGTGATGGCCAGCGTGGGCATCTGGATGTTTGATTTGCGCAGCGCTACCGTGCCATAGCCCCAACCAGCGGCAGCCAGCAGCACCAATGCACTGCCCAGCGGCTGACCGGCTATGGCCGCGAATTCACTGGAGAGCAGCAGCAAGGCACCGGCCAGGGCACAGCTGACACCGAGCCAGGCCATGGGTGTCACCCGTTCCCGAAAAAACAGCATGCCGCTAAGCACCGCCCAGACCGGCATCGTGTAGCCGAGGATGGCAGCGCGCCCCGAAGAC
>CAZZLB010000688.1:0-1839 GCA_964654655.1 uncultured Rhodoferax sp.
ATGACACAGAACAATCAAAACAATCAAAGAACTCACGCGCCCAAGACGGGCGAGGAGCCACGATACACGGCTCAGACGGTTGACACAAACACACAATCGAAATTTTTCTACGAACCAAAGTTGAAAATCATTCCGCTCGGTGGTGTCGAGGAAACCGGTGGCAAGAACTGTACTATTGTCGAATACAAAAATGACATTGTGATCATGGATATGGGATTTATGTTCCCGGATGATTCCATGCCTGGCGTCGACTACGTGATCCCGGACACGACATATCTTGAGCAAAACAAGCAAAAGATCCGTGGTCTCGTCATCACTCATGCCCACCTCGACCACATTGGGGCCATTCCTTATGTTTACGAAAAGATCGGTGCGCCGACAATTTACGGCTCGCCTCTTTCACTTGGCATTATCAAGAGTAAGCTTGAGGAATTTGGCTTGGATAAAATAGCCAAGCTTGCCCCGGTTAAAGTCGGTGAGGATGTGCTCCAGCTCGGCGTTTTCAAGGTCTCAACATTTCGTCTGACGCACTCGATCCCGCAAGCCATGGGTATCGTTATCGATACTCCAGAAGGAATAATCGTAAATACTGGTGACTACAAATTTGACCACACTCCGGCTGACGGCAAGCCGGCTGATTTCGCTTCGATCGCAATGATCGGTGCCAAGAAGCCGCTTGTGTTGCTGTCGGAATCGACAAATATTGAAAAACCTGGCGTCTCTATCTCAGAGCGCGAAATCGAAAGTTCATTGCTCTCGATCATGGAAAATTCGGACAAGAGAATATTTGTCTCGACCTTTTCGACTCTGATCTCTCGTATTCAGCAGATTCTAAACGTTTCGAAGAAACTAAATCGCAAGGTTTGTTTCATTGGTCGTAGCATGACGACGACAGTCGATATCGCGATCTCGCTCGAAGCATTGGTCGTGCCGAAAGATACTATTATCGATGTCAAAGATCTGAACAAATATCCCGACGAGCGAATTGTTATTGTCTGTACTGGTTCTCAAGGTGAGGACAATGCGGCTCTGACCAGAATTGCCAACGGCGAACATCGTCAGGTCAAGATGAAACGTGGCGATCTTGTCATTCTTTCCTCGTCGCCAATTCCTGGAAATGAAAAATCTGTCTCAAATGTGATGGACAATCTTTTCCGTGCTGGTGCGCAGGTCGTCTACCAGAAATTGATGGATGTCCACACCTCTGGTCACGCCAATCAGGAAGATATTAAACTCATGCTTGCACTCATCCGACCGAAATACCTGATCCCGATCCACGGTGAGCGTCACAAATTGATGCATCATTGTCGAATTGCACGGGAAATGGGCATTGTCGACGAAGAACACTGTCTGGTCGGGGACGACGGACAGGTCATGGAATTCAGTAACGGTAAGGGCGAGGTGACGAACAAACGCATCCCGGCCTCGTACGTCATGGTTGATGGGCTTGGTGTTGGTGACGTTGGCAATATCGTCCTGCGTGATCGCAAGGCGATGGCTGAGGAAGGCATCTTCGTCGTCATCTTGACCGTCGATCACACCACAAATCAGGTCGTGACTTCACCAGACATTATCTCGCGTGGATTTATCTATATGCGTGAAAACGAAGAGCTCGTCCACAAGGCCAGGGCCGAAGTGAAACGAATCTTCGCCAAATACCTGACCAAGGAAGCCGGCTCACCCAAGGCTGACTACTCACTGGTCAAACAGAAACTTCGAGACGAACTCTCTGATTTCTTGTTTAAAGAAACAGAGCGCAAGCCAATGGTTATACCGGTAGTAATAGAAGTTTAAGGCTCAAGGTTAAAAGTTCAAAGTGGTGCAAAGAAAGAGTTGGAG
>CAZZLB010000689.1:0-1834 GCA_964654655.1 uncultured Rhodoferax sp.
ATGGGCCGCATTGGTCAGGCGATCGCCAGGCGCGGGGCCCACGGTTTTGGTATGAGAGTGATTTATCACAATCGGACAAGGCTTGATGCCAGCACCGAAGCTGACTGCAGAGCCGCTTACGTGAGCAAGGAAGAATTGCTCAGGACCACCGATCATCTGGTGCTGGTGTTGCCGTATTCAGCGATCTCGCACCATGCTATCGGTGCCGCAGAATTGGCTCAGATGAAGCCCACGGCGACGCTGGTCAATATCGCACGCGGTGGCATTGTGGACGACGCTGCGCTGGCGCTGGCCTTGCGCAACAAGGTGATAGCGGCAGCGGGTCTGGACGTGTTTGAAGGCGAGCCCAAGGTTCATCCGGATCTGCTGACGGTGCCCAACGTGGTGCTGACGCCGCATATCGGCAGCGCGACGCTGCCAACCCGCCTTGCCATGGCCAATCTGGCGGCTGACAACCTGATTGGCTACCTGGTCCACCAAAAGCCGCTGACGCCGCTGAATCCTGCGATTCTGGCGGCCTGAGCACTACTTCTTGGCTTTGTCCATCGACTCCTGCATCGCCTTCATCGGGTCGCCATCGCTTTGCTGATCGTTGGCTGGCGGTGGCAGTTCACCCATGACCGGATCTGATGCGGCCTTGGCAGGTGCTTCGGCCTGCACTTCCAGCACCACTTTGTCCAGATCGACCTTCTCGGTCTTGTCGAGTCCACTGGAGACGATGCCAGGGAAGGCGATGATCAGACCCACCATGATGATCTGGATCAGCACAAAGGGAACCGCGCCCCAGTAGATCTGCATGGTGGTGACGGGCGGGATCAATTTCTTGGTCAGTTTGTCGGTGTACTCGATACTGGGCGCCACGCTGCGCAGGTAGAACAGGGCAAAACCGAACGGTGGATGCATGAAGGAAGTCTGCATGTTCACCCCCAGCAGTACGCCAAACCAGATCAGATCGATGCCTATCTTCTCGGCCACCGGCGCCAGCAGGGGAACGACGATGAAGGACAGTTCAAAAAAGTCCAGAAAGAAAGCCAGGAAGAAAATCAACAGGTTGACGACGATCAGAAAACCCACTTGCCCGCCTGGCACTGCGCCCAGCAGATGCTCGACCCACCTTGCGCCATCGACGCCCTGGAACACCAGACTGAAGACCGTGGAGCCGACCAGAATAAAGACCACAAAGCTCGACAGTTTGGTGGTTGACATCAATGCTTGCTTGAGCAGTTTCATGCTCAGACGTCCCCGGCTCATGGCCATGATCAATGCGCCCACCGCGCCCATGGCGCCACCTTCGGTCGGCGTGGCTACACCCAGAAAGATCGTGCCCAGCACCAGGAAGATCAGCAGCAGTGGCGGAATCAGCACAAAGGTCACACGCTCGGCCATGCGCGAGAGCAGGCCCAGGCCGGTCGCCTTGTTGATCAGCGCAATCACAAAGGCCAGTATCACACCGGCGCACAGCGACACGACAATGGTTTCATCGGTGGGCACCGTCACCGCTGTGTTTCCACTCATCCAGCCATAGACCGCCGCATAGTTCATGCCGAGGTAAATGGCCAGACCGCTGGAGACGATGGTCAGGAACAGCAGCGAGCGCAGACCACTCTTGCCATTGTCTTCGCGGATCGTGCGCGCTTCGGGTGGCAGGGCAGGTACCCAGTTGGGACGGATGAAGGTCAGCAGCACAACGTAGGCAACGTACAAACCGGTCAGGGCAAAGCCGGGAATGAAAGCACCCTTGTACATCTCGCCCACGCTGCGACCGAGCTGGTCGGCCAGAATGATCAACACCAGCGAGGGCGGAATGATTTGCGCCAGCGTGCCGGAAGCTGCA
>CAZZLB010000690.1:0-1827 GCA_964654655.1 uncultured Rhodoferax sp.
CGTGCAGGCCCAGGCGCTGCGTCTCGAAGGCCAGGGTTTCGACGTGACGCGACAGCGGGTCGTCCGACTCGTCGCAGTGCATGTCCACTCTCAATCCGCGCTCGGCGGCCAGTTCGCACAGCAGCTTGATGCTCAGCGCGCCGTCCGCCATGGTGCGCTCGAAATGCGGAATGCCGCCCACCACATCCACGCCCTTGTCGAGTGCGCGCTTCAGGTTGTTCATGTGCTGCTCCGGCCCCTGTGCGCCGCGCAGCACGCCGTCCTGCGGGAAGGCCACCAGCTGCAAGTCAAGGTAGGGCGCAACGCGGCGCTTCACCTCCAGCAGAGCCTCCACCGCCAGCAGACGGGGGTCGCAGACGTCAACGTGGCTGCGAATCGCCAGCAGCCCTTTGGCCACGGCCCAGTCGCAGTAGGCCAGTGCGCGCTCGATCAGGGCCTCCTGGGTGAGCAGCGGTTTCAACTCTCCCCACAGCGCAATGCCTTCGAGCAGTGTGCCCGACTGATTGACGCGCGGCAGCCCGTAGCTGAGCGTGGCGTCCATGTGGAAGTGGGCGTCGACAAAGGGTGGGCTGAGCAGCTGGCCTTGGGCGTCGATGACCTGGTGTGCGTCGGTCGCCAGCGAAGCACTTACCTCTTTAACGAGGCCACCCTGCACAGCCACCGACATGTTGTTCCGGCCGTCCGGCAGCGCGGCGTTATGGACTAGAAGATCGAGCATTCAGCGTTCTCCCCTGTGCATTGTCAACGCCTCGCTTGACTTAGCCCGGGGCAACACTCATCGGGGCTCAAGTGGCGGCTCCGAATTGAACAGGATCGGCCTTGGCGATCAGAGGGAAGGCTCTAGGATCGCGCAATGACCCAACACAGAGGTCAACATCGAGTTGCGGCCAGTACAAGTGATCCGGGCTTGGCCACTGGATATCGCAGAGCTGCTCGATTGTCGCCTTCCTGAACCATGGGAAATCATTGAACGCAAGCAGAAGCTCCTCATCGTCCAACAACAGCCAGAAGCCGTGCTTTGACACGTTTGTCACTTCAGGCGCCGAAGTGGTGATTCCATGCATCTTGAATCTCCTCAATATGAGCGTTGACTACCGCCTGCGCTTCGCGAAGCTGTCGCGCCGATAAGCCAGTGTAGGTTGCCAACGCAACTTGTGGCGTGAGCCAAAACTTCGCTTCCCCATCGGGATGGGCCACATGGACATGGATTCGCACCTCCTCTCGAGAGAAGAAGAACAAGCGAAATTGACCATCCCGAACAATGGTGGGTGCCATGTTTTCAACTGTAGCAGAGCCAAGGCATGAGATGGCTCACCGAACAAAAAGGCGGGGCATGGGTTTGGGGTTCGGGGACAGCTGTGACGGCAATGGTAGCGCTGGTAAAGAGTTTGGGTTTTGGACTCAGAGCGTCACCGTTCCCCTTTGCGATACGGCTTCATCAGCGCCTGCGGGTAGCTGGCTTTGCGTGCCACCAGAATCAGCGCCACGATAGACAGCACATAAGGCAGCATCAGGTACATCTGGTAGGGCAGCAGCGCGTCGCCAGATTGTTGCAGGCGCAGTTGCAGTGCGTCGAAAAAGGCGAACAGCAGGGCGCCCAAAAGCGCCTTGCCGGGGCGCCAGGAGGCGAACACGACCAGCGCCACACAGATCCAGCCGCGCCCGTTGATCATGTTGAAGAAGAAGGCGTTGAAAGCGGCCAGTGTCAGAAAAGAGCCGGCCACACCCATCAGCGCCGAGCCGGCCACGATGGCGCCGGTTCGGACGGCGGCTACGGAGACGCCCTGACCTTCTGCGGCCTGCGGGTTCTCGCCCACCATGCGCACC
>CAZZLB010000691.1:0-1826 GCA_964654655.1 uncultured Rhodoferax sp.
GTTGACGATGCCGAGCAAGGCAACACGGGCACCGGCCGGCGGGATGAAGACGATATCGCCAGCATGCAGTTGCACGTCCGCACTGTTGTCGCCCTGGGCCAGGAAGGCATACATGTCAACCGTGGCAATTTTCTTGCCGGCGCGACGCAACTCGATGGCGCGCAAGCTGCCGTTGCTGCTAGGGCCACCAGTCTCGAACAAGGCGTTGATGAGGCTGGAGAGGCTGCTGACCAGATGTTTGCCCGGCTGACGCGCCTGGCCTGTCACAAACAACTCAATGGAGCGCAGGCGTCCCATGGTGACGCTGACGGTAAAGTTGCGATAGACCTTGCCGATATGGGCGGCCAGTACCTTCTCGGCATTGTTCAGTGCCACGCCAGCCAGACTCAGCGGACCAACCTTGGGAATCAGGACCCGGCCATCGCGGTCGATGACCAGATTTTCACTGAGCTCTGCCAGACCGTTGATCTGCACCACCAGTTCGTCGCCCGGACCCAGGATGTAGCCAGCGGGCACAGGGGCTGCTTGCACCGGTGCAAAACTGCCTGGCTTGTTGAAGAGTTCGTAACCATACAAACGCAAGGCCTGGCCGGTGCTGTTTTGTACAAAGCGCTGGAACTCGGTTTCTTCGGCTTTGGGGTCAAAAAGGACCTGGGGAACGCCCACCTGTTCTTGGAAATCCCCCTGGTTTGCAGCCCTGACATCCGTCGCGGATTGCGCTTTGGCGTCCACCTTGGGCACAGCGCGCAATGACGGCACGGCGTTAGGTGCGACGGCTGGCATCGAAACCGCAGCGCTGCTAGAGGCACCCGCTGCGCCACCCACGGTGAGGCTGCCCACGCTCGTTGCTGTTTGCGCCGATGCGGCAGCGCCCAGCAAGAAGCCCAGAACGCCAAGCACAGATCGAAGTCCACAGGACTTTGAAGATAGTTTTGTCATGAGTGGGATTTTAGTTCAGGCTGTTTTGCGCAAACTCGCCGGCGAGAGGACCAATTGGCTGGGTTTGCTCAGGATTTCGATCAGCACCATGGCGCGACTCTCGCCGTCACCCATCTGGTAGATGGCGTTCAGACCAACAAAAGGACCGTCCTTGATCTGCACATGCTCACCCGGCTGAAACAGGCGCACCGGCTCCTGTCCTGCATCGCTCTGGCGCCGGCGCAAGATCTCGATCAGTTCCGCATCCACCTTGGCTGGCTCGTAGCCAAAGGTGACGAGGCGGCAGACACCGATGGTGGAACGGATAGGCCCCCAACTCTTGCCCGCCACGCCGGTGTCCAGACGGATGAACAGGTAGCGCGCAAAAAGTGGTTCTTGCACGAGCTTGACCACCTTTTGCCGCAGTCTTTCAGTATCAACAAGGGGTAGGTAGCACTCGTAGCCCTGCTGCGTCAAATTGAGCAGGGCGCGCTGTTCTTGCCGCGGCTTGGTGTGAACGACGTACCAGTGCATGAACTGGTGGAATTACTGTGTTGACAAGCTCTCGCGCTGCACCGTGAGCGCACTCAGACACCAGCGGAACTGCGTGAGCCTCGCATAGGCAGCTGAATAAAGGAAGGCATAAAAAGCAAATCCCAGCGTCAGTGCAGGTGTATCGTGCGCGTACTGCAGTGCAAATGCGGCAGGTACCAGAGCTGCAATCCACATGATGGCTCCAGTAATCGAGTTGCGCGCCAGCGTACTGGCATTGGGCAACATGCGCCGGACAATACGACGCTTGACCAGGCTGTGCAAGTGCAGGCAATCTGCGTCACCCGGACTGGCGCGACGGCGCCAACGCCGAATAATGCTGAAGATGACTTCAAGAAACGGAAAACCACACACCA
>CAZZLB010000692.1:0-1822 GCA_964654655.1 uncultured Rhodoferax sp.
GGGATGGCGTTCTTGTTGATCGTCATGTGGGCAGCACCCAGCACGCTTTCTGCTTCCTTGCCGGTGATCCCCTTGGCGCGCAGGTCAACCAGCATCACATGGCTTTCTGTGCGGCCGCTGACGATGCGCAGACCGCGCTCGGTCAGCGTCTCGGCAACGATCTGCGCATTTTTCAAAACCTGCTGCTGGTAAGTCTTGAATTCAGGCGCCAGTGCCTCTTTGAACGCCACCGCCTTGGCGGCAATCACGTGCATCAGCGGGCCACCCTGCAAGCCGGGGAAAATGGCGCTGTTGACGGCTTTCTCATGCTGTGACTTCATCAGGATGATGCCGCCCCGGGGTCCGCGCAGGCTCTTGTGGGTGGTTGAAGTGACGATATCAGCGTGCGGCACCGGGTTCGGGTAGACACCCGCCGCAATCAATCCTGCGTAATGGGCCATGTCCACCATGAAGATGGCACCGACTTCGCGTGCTACCCGAGCGAAACGCTCAAAATCAATGCGCAGACTGTAGGCCGATGCACCGGCAATGATGAGTCTGGGTTTGGTCTCATGGGCTTTGCGCTCCATCGCGTCGTAATCAATTTCTTCTTTTTCGTTCAGGCCATAGCTGACAACCTTGAACCACTTGCCGCTCATGTTCAGCGCCATGCCGTGGGTCAGGTGGCCGCCCTCTGCGAGTGACATCCCCATGATGGTGTCGCCCGGCTTCAGAAACGCCAGGAAGACCGCTTCATTGGCCGAGGCGCCGCAGTGTGGCTGCACATTGGCGCAATCTGCGCCAAAAATCTGTTTGACGCGATCGATGGCCAACTGTTCGGCCCTGTCGACAAATTCGCAACCGCCGTAGTAGCGCTTGCCCGGATAGCCTTCAGCGTACTTGTTGGTGAGTTGCGTTCCCTGCGCTGCCATGACAGCCGGTGACGCGTAGTTCTCGCTGGCGATCAGCTCGATGTGCTGTTCCTGGCGGGCATTTTCCGCCTGGATGGCGGCGAATAGTTCAGGATCAGTTTGTTCAATGAGATATTGGCGCTTGTACATGGTGGTTCAGGAGGGGGACAGAAGGGCGACCTTTTCAATGCTGCGGTCTGGCTTGGCTGGCAAAGACAAGGGTGCGCTGGTCGATGGCGCAGAAGTGGCTGTCAACGGTACATTCAGACCCTTGGCTACCTGTTTGAGTCGAGCATGTTCGGCCATCACTTTGCCGGTGTAGCCGTTGTCGTCGTCAGCGTTGGCGGCTCCGACATAAGAGCGCAGACCACCCTCGAGTGAGCCGGCGCGGCTGATGCATTCCTGCAATACACGGGCACCTACCCGCAGGTTGGTCAGCGGGTCGAAGGCGGCAAACTTGCCACCAAAAATCTCGTATTTGTCGCTGTGAACCTGCGTCATCACCTGCATCAGTCCCTGTGCGCCGACCGGGCTCTGGGCGAACGGATTGAAGCCCGACTCGACAGCCATCACCGCCAGGATCAATGTTGGATCAAGCCTGGTGTGCAGGCTGATTTCATAGGCTTCCGTCACCAGAGCACTCAAGGGCTCTGGAGCGACGCGGTACTTTTTGCTCAACCAGAAGGCGACAGCGGCCTGCTGCCTGGGCAGATCCTGCGGATTGATGGCCGTCGCGCGGTCACTGGCGTCGGTCTCACCGGACCAGCCTGTCAGCGCGATCTGGCGGCTCTTCAGCCAGCCAAAGAGTTCGATTTCACCAACCTGGCGCAGTTCCGGGCGTACCGACAAGGCAATGACGGCAAAGATCACGGCCAGCCCGACCAGGGCAAAACCGTTGTGTGTGATTTCAAAGAAGCCCTGGGCGACATCAC
>CAZZLB010000693.1:0-1822 GCA_964654655.1 uncultured Rhodoferax sp.
GGTGCGCCGTCTTCAGGGCAAGCCCCTGGCGCAGCGGACCGACGCGGAGGTGGCGCATGGCTGAGATGCTGACTCTCGGGCAGGCGCAGCAGTGGCTGGGCGCAGCGCGCCTGGTCAGTGATGATGCCAACGCCGCCGCCCTGAGCTTCCTGCGCGTGCACAGCGACACCCGCACGCTGGAACCAGGCGACCTCTTTGTGGCACTGCACGGCGAGCGTTTTGATGCCAACGATTTTTTGCTCGAGGCCAAGGCCAGGGGCGCGGTGGCTGCGCTGTGCCAGGGCGATCCGGATGAGCGGCTGCGCGGCGCCGGCCTGCCGGGTCTGGTGGTGGCCGATTCGCAGCAGGCACTTGGTCAGCTGGCAGCGAAATGGCGAGCGCAGTTCACACTGCCGGTGATCGCCGTGACGGGTAGCAACGGCAAGACGACGGTGACGCAGATGATCGCGTCCATTCTGCGCGCCTGCAAGCCCCAAGCCTCGCTGGCCACGCAGGGCAATCTGAACAATGCCATCGGCGTGCCGCTGAGCGTGCTGCGCCTGCGCGCCCATCACGAGCTGGCGGTGTTTGAAATGGGCATGAATCACCCCGGGGAGATTGCTGCGCTGGCGGCCATCGTGCAACCGACCGTGGCCCTGGTCAACAACGCACAACGTGAGCATCTGGAATTCATGGCAACCGTGGCTGCAGTGGCGCAGGAGAACGGCGCTGTCATCGACGCACTGCCGCGCGATGGCGTTGCGGTGTTTCCATCGGACGACGCCTTCAGCGTGCAGTGGCTGGCCAGGGCTGGTGCACGACCGGTGTCGCAATTCAGCGCGGCCTCCGGGGTGCTCGCGGATGTTCGCTGCATCGCAGCCAACTGGTCAGGCGATGCATGGCAGGTAGCGCTGGCCACTGCGGCGGGTGCGCTGCGCTACACCCTGCACATTGCCGGCCTGCACAACGTGAAGAACTCCATGGCCGCAGTGGCTTGCACGCTGGCCGCTGGCGTCAGTCTGCACGCCATCGCCGAGGGTCTGCAGGCGTTCGAGCCGGTGAAGGGACGCTCGCGCGCCCAACTGCTCAAGCTCGGGCAGCATCAGGTCACCTTGGTGGACGACAGCTACAACGCCAATCCGGATTCCGTCCGTGCTGCCATCGAAGTGCTGGCCACGCTGCCGGCGCCGCGTTTGCTGGTGCTGGGTGATATGGGTGAAGTGGGCGATCAGGGCCCCGCCTTTCACGAAGAAGCTGGCGCATTGGCTCGCAGCCTGGGTGTGGACGCCTTGTTTACGCTGGGTTCTCTCTCTCAGGCCGCTGCCAGCCGTTTTGGCGCGGGTCTGCACTTCGACGATATGGATTCGCTGCAACAGGCGGTGTTGGCGCAACTGGCGCAGGTCGGCAGCGTGCTGGTCAAGGGTTCGCGCTTCATGAAGATGGAACGTGTGGTTGCAGCCATGGCGGAACACGCCATCAAAGACAAGGAAGAAACACATGCTGCTTAGCCTGGCCCAATGGTTGCAGTCGCTGTCGCCGGAGTTCGGGCACTTCCGTGTCTTTCAGTACCTGACTTTTCGCGCCGTCATGGCAGCGTTGACGGCATTGCTGATCGGCCTGGTAGCCGGTCCGTTTGTGATTCGTCGGCTGACCGAACTCAAGATCGGTCAGCCGATTCGCGGCTACGGCATGGCCTCGCATCTGGTCAAGAGTGGCACGCCCACCATGGGCGGTGCCTTGATCCTGTTGTGCATCGCAGTGTCCACGCTACTCTGGGCCGACCTGAGCAACCGCTTTGTCTGGATTGTTCTGCTGGTCACGCTGGGCTTTGGCGGCATCGGCT
>CAZZLB010000694.1:0-1820 GCA_964654655.1 uncultured Rhodoferax sp.
CGTAGGCAGAGGACCACATCAAACCCGTCAGGAAGGCAGAAGTGGACGAACCGTCGTAAATCGAAGTCACCGGCGTCGCCCCCTTGCCACCCCACCACTGGCTCGCACGGGCGTAGGCCGCCTTGTCATCGCGGCAGGCAAAAATGCGCTCGCCCAGTCCGCTGGGACCCAGACCGGTGTGTATATCAATCCAGGCCAGCTTGCGAGCCGTGCGGCCGTGGTCGCGCAGCACCTGGCGAATGGTCTTGTTGCTCCAGGTCGGCTCGGTGCCACCAAAGAACATGCCATCAGGAAATTCGTGCTGTCCGCTCGACACCGCCGACTGGAACGCGCCCGCGCCGTTCTTCTCGATAAAAGCCGCAATGGCCGCTTCGTTGTCAGCTTCCGGTGGCCAGTGATCCGGCAACAGCAGCGAATGAATGCTGCGGTAACCAAGGTTCACAGGCAGGGGCTGGCTGAAGTCATGAAAATTGCGGTTGATGTCCACGTTCTCGTGCGTGGCCCGGCGCACATGCGAAAACCCATACGGGTTGAGTGCGTGCACATACAGCACCGCCACCCTCTTTGCCTGCGCGTGCTGACGCCACTCTTCATCGTGCAGCGCCGACACCTGCACGCCACTGCCGCAGTAGCCTTCAACACCGTGGCAGGCACTGCTGATGATCAGCAGCCGCTCGGCATCGGCGGCACCGTCCAGCACCACGTCCATCGCCAGCGCCTCGCCATCGCGCCCGGCCAGCGGGTGCGCGTGTGAAGTCACCGGCAAGTTGGCTGCCACCGCAGCGGCAAAAAATTTGCTCCGGGCCTGCGCGTAACTGGCAGAAAAAGCGTCCTGTACCTTGATCATGTCGCCCACTCCTTCAAGCGGCGGGTTTGAGCCACTGCTCGGCCAGACGCACCCAGTAAGTGGCGCCCAGCGGAATCATGTCGTCGTTGAAGTCATAACTCGGGTTGTGCAACATGCACGGGCCTGCGCCGTGGCCGGTTTCGCGGTGTGTGCCATCGCCATTGGCAATAAAGCAGTAACAACCGGGCTTGGCCATCAGCATGTAGGAGAAATCTTCCGCACCCATCACCGGCTCCTGCACCAGAACGTTGTCGGCGCCGACGATGTCCTGCATCACCTTGCGCGCAAACTCTGCCTCGGCCGCGCTGTTGATGGTGGGCGGGTAATTGCGCACAAACTCGAACTCGCAGCGCATGTCGAAAGCAGCGCAGGTATGTTCTGCAATGCTCTTCATGCGCTGCTCTATCAGGTCCAGCACCTCGATCGTGAAGGTGCGCACCGTGCCCTGCAACTCGCAGTGGTCCGGTATCACGTTGGTGGCTTCGCCCGCATGAACCATGGTGACCGAAATCACGCCCGCATCGATGGGCTTCATATTGCGGCTGATGATGGTCTGAAAGGACTGTACCAACTGGCAGGCCACCGGCACCGGGTCCAGCCCCGTGTGCGGGGTCGCAGCATGACCGCCGCGCCCGTAAATCCTGATCTTGAACTCGTTGCTTGATGCCATCACCGGGCCGGCTGCCACGGCAAACTTGCCCACCGGGTAGCCCGGCCAGTTGTGCATGCCAAAGACCGCGTCCATGGGAAACTTCTCGAACAAGCCGTCCTTGATCATCTCGCGCGCACCGCCACCGCCCTCCTCGGCCGGCTGGAAGATCAGGTACACCGTGCCATCAAAGTGGCGCTCCCTGGCAAAATGCTGCGCCGCTGCAAGCAGCATGGCGGTATGGCCGTCGTGGCCGCAGGCGTGCATCTTGCCGGCCTGCTTGCTGGCGTGGCCGAAGGTGTTGAACTCCTGCATCGGCAGCGC
>CAZZLB010000695.1:0-1817 GCA_964654655.1 uncultured Rhodoferax sp.
ACGCTGACGCCCTTGCCACGCGTGACAAAGCCGCATATGGCGTCCGGTGGCGCCGGCTTGCAACACTTGGCCAATTGCGTCATGAGCGAATCCACCCCTACCACCAGCAGTCCGCTCTTGCCTCCGCCGGGAGCGCCGCGCGGCTTTTTCAGCAGCATCTGGTCGTCTTCGTCGGGAGTCGGCTCCGGCGGGCGCAACACGGTCTCGATGTTGCGCAGGGAGAACTCGTCCTTGCCCACCACCTCAAACAGATCGTCTGCCGACTTGAAGCCCAGTTGCTCAGCCAGATCGTCGAGTTTGACGGCCGTCTTGCCAAGGCGTTGCAGCAACTTTTCAACCGCATCGCGCCCCTTGGCCACGGTTTCCTTGAGCGCCAGCGCGTTGAACCAGGCGCGTACCTTGGCCTTGGCGCGGTGACTCACCAGGTAACCCAGTTCGGGGTTGAGCCAGTCGCGCGATGGCCCCCCCTCCTTGACGACCGATACTTCCACCGTCTGACCGTTCTTTAGCGGTGTGTTCAGGGGCATCATGACGCCATCCAGCCGTGCACCCCGGCACCGGTGCCCAAGGTTCGTATGCACACTGTAAGCAAAGTCGATAGCCGTGGCTCCTTGCGGCAGTTCAACGATAGCGGCATCCGGTGTCAACACATAAATCCGGTCATCCAGAAAGCCCTGACCAGGCAAACTGGAGAGATCGCGTTCCCATGCCAGCAGTTGACGCAACACAGCAATCTTGGTCTCGTAAACACCGTTGGCAGAAACTCCACCGTAACCCTTGACGCCGGCTTCCTTGTAGGCCCAATGCGCCGCCACGCCCATCTCTGCATGATCATGCATGGCCTGCGTGCGAATCTGGATTTCGATCGGTCGGCCAGCGCTGTCACGCACGATCGTGTGCAAGGACTGATAGCCATTGGCCTTGGGCCGGGCAATGTAATCATCAAACTCCTGCGTCACCTGGGTAAACTGGCTGTGCACCCAGCTGAGAGCGGCGTAGCAGTCCGGAATGGTTTTCGCTACGATGCGCAAAGCCCGAATGTCGTAAACCTGATCGAATCCGAGCGACTTGCCGCGCATCTTCTTGACGATGCTGTAAATGTGCTTGGGCCGACCCTGAACGGTCGCGACGATACCTTGCGCCTGCAGTTCGGTGTCGAGCCGTGAGCGCAGAAGCTCCACCTGGGCTTCGCGCTCCGAGCGCTTCTCATCGAGCAGCCTGGCCACCTGCCGGTAGGTGTCGGGCTCCAGAAACCGGAAGGCCAGGTCCTCCAACTCCCACTTGATGTCGCGTATGCCCAGACGGTTCGCCAGCGGCGCAAAGACCTGCAGCGCCTCTTGTGCCATGCCCGCTGGTACCGGCAGCTTGGTGGCGGCAAAGAAACGCAAGGTTTGCAGACGCGATGCCAGACGCAGCATCACCACGCGCAAATCGCGTGAAAACGCCAGCAACATCTTGCGCACATTCTCTGTCTGCGCCGCTGCAGTTTGCGCCATGGGTATCGGCGTGGCCGCCCGCTCTGACGCAAGCTGACTCAGACGCGCCTGACGCTGCACCCGGACCAACTGTGTGGTTTCCATCGCCAGTGCAGCGAAGTTGTCGCCAAAGGCTTTGGCGATGACTTCCTGAGGTTTGTTCAGATGGTCACAGGTGTAGACGAGGTAGCTCGCCGTCTGCATGGCCTCCGAGCCGCCTATGCTCTTCAGGATGGCGGCCACAGCATCCGCGTGCGCAAGAATATTCTCACCGGTGTCAAGTATTTCACCCGCCAGCAAGGGTTCGGCAAAAGCACGGGCGCGCACCAGTGCCTGATCCTG
>CAZZLB010000696.1:0-1817 GCA_964654655.1 uncultured Rhodoferax sp.
TTCTTGCAACGGGTTTGTGCTTGGCAATGGTTTTGTTCATGGCGGGTAGTAGTCTGGCAGGTTTAAATGAAGGACTAGTAGCCTATTATCCATTCAACGTAACTATTCACTCCCCCCTCTTTAATACATCGAATTCATAAACAAAAATAGTTTCACAAAATTTTGTTTTCAGTGTATAGTGCGATCATATGGGATCGTTAACAAAAGAAGACCTATCGCAGATGAATCGACCATACTTTGAAAATCTTGACCATGAGAGTCTTGTAAATGTGGCAAATAATCTGCGCAATTTAGGGATTGAGTTAATAGAACGATTAGAGCAAAACTCTAATAATAGTTCCAGACCACCTTCATCAGATAGTCCATTTGATAAAGGCAAAAAAGGAGCGTCTTTAGAGTCAGATGAGAATGAAATATCTCCGAAAGATAAAGAGGGAGAAGAAACTTCCTCAACAGCAAAAGCATCTGATTTATCTCAGTCCGACAGTCCGAAACGTTCACCGGGTAAACAACCGGGTTCTCCGGGTTTCTGGCGCAAAAAGACGCCGGTAGCTGAAGACATTGTATCGCATTATCCGGATCAATGTGTGGCTTGCGACAAACCGATTGTTGTAGCTGAAGGAATCAAACCATATATGGGACACTATGTCTTCGAGATTGAGAAGACGGCTTCAGGTATCCGAATATTTTGCATTCTTCATCATTATTATACTGTCATCTGCGATTGTGGTCATGAAAATACCTCCAAGCCAGGTGAAGGGTGTATTTCGGTCATTGGCGGCCGCAAAAAGGAACTGAAGTTGACGGAATATGTTATGGCAGGCCCCATGCTGTCGGCTTTCATAGCGGCGCTTTCTGTTCGATACCGAATGTCGCGGGTAAAAATCAGAGAGTTTCTTGTCTATTGGTTGGGCACGGAGTTGTCAGTAGGAACGATAGACCGATGTATTCGGGAAGCAGGTGTCGCTTGCTTCCCTGTCGTGGAAGAATTGATAGATGAGATGCAAAAAGAAGGTATAGTGCATTTTGATGAGACCCCCTGGTATGAAAAAGGGTCTTTAAAATGGCTGTGGGTGGCGATTTCGAAACTTACAGCCGTATATTTGATCGGGACACGGAAAAAGGAAGAATTATTAAAGTTGATCACGACAGCCTTCATTGGGTGGCTGATATCCGATGGATATGGGGTATATCGTGATCATGAGAAGCGTCAACGCTGCCTCGCGCATTTGATTCGAAAGGCAATAGCTCTAACGGGTGCAGTAGATGAAAAAGCACGAAAAATGGGAGAATGGTTTTTACGCGAGTTGAGAGGGTTGATAAAGACCATGAGAGATGGTGGCGAGGATGAAAAGAGAAAATGCAGTCCGATCCTCGCCCGCCTCAAAAAAGTCTGCACCATAGGATCAGAGGGAGATCATCCAAAATTGAGGGCTTTGGCCAATGAAATTCTCAACGATTGGGATGCGGTGGTGGCGTTTGTCAAAAATCCGGGACTTCCGGCGACTAATAACGAAGCAGAACGAGCATTGAGGCACGCAGTAATTTCACGTCGGATCAGTTTTGGAACTCGGACAACTGAAGGCAGCAGAGCATATGCCGCGTTGTTAAGTGTTACTGAAACATGTATTCTTCGAAATCAGGACCCTTGGACATATATTGCCCAGACTATAGCGCTTGGCCGAAAAGGTAATGATCATATATCTATCCCGCTATAAGGTCGCAATAAGTGGGGGGGGAGTGAACGGTTACCTGCTATGAATTCTGGTACTGATGTTTTAGGTAAGTTTTATGAAGTTTTTCTTAAATATGGCAAC
>CAZZLB010000697.1:0-1816 GCA_964654655.1 uncultured Rhodoferax sp.
TGTCTGCCAGCCGGCGCCTGCGCGAGCTCGGCATCTGCACTGTCGCCCTGCTGACTGGTGCCGATTACGAATACCGGCATCACGCACCGGACTTTCTGGCCGCTGGCGGCGCACCAGCACAGCTCGACGCCCTGCAGGACTTTGTCAAGTCCGACCCGCGCGGTATGCCCACTGACGCCGTGCTCGATGATATGGACCGCCTGGTGATCCAGTACGCTGTACAAATGACGCTGGACGTGAAAGTCAACGACGCGCTCTTTGCTGCTCTGCGCGAACACTTCGACACGACCCAGATCGTCGAGCTGACCAGTGCCATTGCGACCTACAACATGGTTGCGCGCTTTCTGGTGGCTCTCCAGGTCACTCCAGAGTAGTAGGCACTCCTCATTGAACCCAGAAACATCGTTGCGAGTTTCCTTCTGGTCATTGCGAGCGAAGCGTGGCAATCCATGTATTCAACAGGCATGGATCGCCACGGCCTGCTGCCTCGCGATGACGAGGAAGTGAGGCATGACGATGGCGGAACAAGCGTTTTGAGAAAACTCGTGTCAATCGGCTTTGATGTTGTTGTCCTTCACCACCTTGCTCCAGATATCCATCTGACGCTCGATGAAGACGCGGGCCGAATCGGGCGTTCCGCCGACGATGTCGATACCCTGCGCATCAAAGCGCTTGGCAACATCGGGCTGGCGCAGGATCTTGTTGAGTTCCTCGTTCGTGCGCCTGAGAATCTCGGGTGGTGTTTTGGCTGGCGCCAGCACGGCCCACCAGGCGGGCGCGTCAAAACCGGCGAAGCCGCTCTCGGCCATGGTCGGGACGCCCGGGAGATGGGGTGAGCGCGCGCTGGTTGTGACCGCCAGCGCGCGCAGGCGTTTGCTGTCGATGTGAGGCTTGACCAGGAAGACTGATCCGATGGCCAGGGGCACATGCCCGGCCAGGGCATCGTTCATCAACGGCCCGCCGCCCTTGTAGGGAATGTGCTGGAATTCCATGCCACCACTCTTGCCCAGCAAGGCCATCGCCAGATGCCCCAGACTGCCAGAGCCAATCGAACCATAGTTGACGCCGCCCTTTTGCTTGGCCGCTGCCACGACATCTGCAAAGGTTTTGAAGTTTGATTCAGCCTGGGTTGCCAGCACCATCGCCCCGGTGCCTATCAGTACCACCGGTACCAGGTCTTTCTTGGAGTCGAACGGCAGCCCCGGAATCAGTGCAGGGTTGACGCCATGCGTATCAAACACCACGGCAAAGGTGTAACCATCGGGTGCCGCTGCCGCCACCGCAGCCGCACCGATCGAGCCCGACGCGCCACCCTTGTTTTCCACAATCACGCTTTGTCCCAGTTGCACAGACAAGGGTTGCGCCAGCAAACGCGCCACCTGATCGACGGAGCCACCCGGAGGAAACACTGCCACCAGTTTGATCGGCTGCCTGGTCGGCCAGGCCTGCGCCAGTGCGACCGGCGGTGCGGCCAGGCAGGCAGCAGCGAAACATGCAGACAGCACACGGACGATTTGACGTTTCATTGAGGGTCTCCAGTGAATTCCGAATGGTTTGCTGCCGAGGATACGCCGGCAAAGGGGGGATTGCTCTCGGGGTTTACGCAAACATCGCGCAGGCGACACACAGCGAGTCAGTTTTGGCTGTAAATTCGCGCTATGGCCCGTCCCACCCAACTCCTGCACCCTCAGCGCACACCCGTGCCAACCCGACCCGCGGCCACCGTGCTGCTGTTACGTGATGCAGCAGACGGCATGGAAGTGCTGATGACACGGCGCTCCATGACGGCCAGTTTTGCACCGGGCGCCTACGTCTT
>CAZZLB010000698.1:0-1810 GCA_964654655.1 uncultured Rhodoferax sp.
TACCGGAAAACCAAACCCACAAAATCTCGTGCGCTAAACTAAGCGCCATTCGGCTTTTGGAGCATGTTCAGGTGGTGCTGGTAACCGAGCCTAAGCCGTAACTATGCAGTAGCCAAAATGGCCACTCTTTGGAATTGAGTTATGGATGCATATAAAATCATCCGATCACTCCGGAACCGCCGGTCACCAAACAGTGACCGAGTTCATTAGACTCAAAACGCCTGAAGAGACCATTCAAATCGGGTTCACCGATCAGAAAGTCAGTGGCCGGGCGGGCCTGCTGACCTTCGCTGGGTTCTTGCACTGGCACCGGTTTGGCCAACTGCTGGCCAAGGTGATGCCGCACCAGAAGACCCGGGGCATTCCGGCCGCCGATCTGGCGATCGCCTTTGTGGCTGGGATTCTGGCGGGGGCGCAGAAGTTGGCGCAAGTGGCCTATTTTCGCAGCGACGTGATGTTACCGGCGCTCCTGGCGATTAAGCGGATCGGCAGCCAGTCGAGCTTCACCCGATTTTTCCAGGGCTTTAACACGGCGGGCAAGAATCTGGCTGCGTTCCGCAGCTTATGGCGGTGGTGTATGGAGCGTTTGCCCAGCCGTGCGGGAGGTTATGCCTTGGATTTGGATTCGACGCGGCTCTTGCACGAGGACGGGCATCAGGAAGGGGTCAAGACCGGCTATACCCGCTTGGGAACCAAACCCTGTCTGCATCCCCTGCTGGCGGTGCTGGAGGAAGCCAAGTTGGTGGTGGGCTTCTGGCTGCGACCGGGCAACGCCAGTTGCGCCAACAATGTGGTGGCCTTCACGCTGGACCTGCTGGACAACCTGCCCTCGTGGATCCGGCTGCGGCTGGTGCGGGCCGATTCGGGCTTTTGCCTCCCTGAGTGGCTGGACCTGTTGGAGCTTAAGAAGCTCTCCTACATTGTGGTGGCGCGGCTCTTGAAGCCGGTGCAACGGCTGCTGACCAGAGAACTGATTTGGGTGGCGACCGAGGTGCCGGGCACGGAGGTGGCCCAAGTGTGGCATCAGGAGTTGAACTGGCGACAGCCGCGACGGCTGGTTCTGTTGCGGCACCGGATCGACCAGAAGCAGGCGGCCAAACAGCGCACGGGAGGCAAAACGCTGCTGGACTGCCCCGGCTACCTCTATCAAGCCTTGGTCACTAACCTGCCGCCGAGCTTGTCGCCTTTGGAGGTGTGGCGGCAGTATAATCCGCGAGCGGGCTGCGAAGAGGTGATCAAGCAACTGGATGCGGATTTTGCCCTGCCCAAGCTGTGCCTGCAGAGCTTCTGGAGCACCGAGGCGGCCTTGAGCCTGGCGATCCTGAGCTACAACCTCACGCAATTATTCCACCGCCATCTGGGCTGGCTGGACCGGGTGACCGCTTCCACGTTGCGCTTCCGGCTCTTTACAACCGGGGGCATTATCAGCCAGACCGGCGGGGTGACGACCATTCGATTGGCGGTGCGGGAACCGGAAGAACGGGCGTGGTGGCGGCGGTTACTGGAGAAAACGCTGAGCCTGATTCCCAACTGCAATGCAGTAGCTCAGGCCCCCTGATCGTGTCGGTGGCACAGGCCGTTGCGCGAGTTCGAAGCTATGAAAAGACCGCCTTGAAATCCAAGACCAGACTGCCCAGTTAGCCGTGGTAGCAACAACTGGGTGGGCCGTGCGTGTCGAGGGAGCGATTCCTCCCAAGAGCGAACCGTCGTCGTCTGCTCAAATCTCAGGCGCTACTGAATAGTTACGGCTAAGGCGCGTCGCCTTTTCCAACGGCTACTCCAAAAGCACCATTACTTGGGGGGTCTCAAA
>CAZZLB010000699.1:0-1799 GCA_964654655.1 uncultured Rhodoferax sp.
GATGTTCACGCGCGTGTTGGGCAGCGGCGTGGGCCAGGTGCAGTTGCTGGGCACGAACACCAGCGACGGCTTTGGCGCCTACGGCGGCCCGGTGACGATCCTGCTCAATAACGCCAGTGCGCCCGCCAACAGCAACATGGTTCAGTGGGGCACGCCCTTCTTCAACATCGGTGTCGCCGGTATCAGCGCATTGGTGCTGAACAGCAACTTGGACAGCGGCGTGCTGACCTTCGCGAACGCGATGGACTTTAACAACGCCTCGCGCGCCATCTCTGTGATGAGCGGCACGGCGATCCTCTCCGGCACGATCTACACCTCGGTTGGCGCGGGCGGCAACCAGCAGCTCGTGAAGAACGGCGGCGGTGTGCTGGTGCTGACAGGCGACAACTTCCACTACGGCAACACCATCAATGCCGGCACGCTCGTGGCTGGCGGGCCGCTCGCGCTGGGCAACATTGGCAAGTGGTATGCCGATACCGGCCAGGGTGCCTACGCGCCGCTGACCATCAACGGCGCCGGTAGCACGCTCGACCTCAACGGCTACAATGCCCAGGTGTCGTCATTGGCCGGCACCATCGGCGCGGTCGTCACCGACAACAGCGCCGGCCCCGGCGTCAGCCGGCTTTCGGTCGTCTATCCAAACCAAGCCGGCAACTACACGGCGTTTACCTACTACGGCACGATCCAGGACGGCCCGACGCGGCAGTTGGCGTTGACCATCGGCCAAGAGGGCCGCAACGACCGTGGCTTCACGGAATGGATTCCCTACAGCAACAGCTACAGCGGCGGCACGATCATCTACGGCGGCAATGTGCTGATTGGCGGCACCAACAGTCTCGGTAGCGGTTCGTTGCGGCTGGTGGGCGGCGGTGGCCTCGGACCGGCGTATGCGCCGTTGGATCAGACGTTCTTGAACTGGGCCAGCAGCAAAGCGGGCGCAACCAACCCGCTGTCGGGCGTGTTCCTGATGCAGACGCTCGGCCAGACGCTCAATGGTTTTGGTTACAACACCAACAACCTCGACTTTTCGTCAGGCGCGTTGACCGGCGCTTATCTAGGCGTGGCGTATAACAACTGGGTGATCTACGATGGAACGCTGACGCCGGGAGCGGGGGCGTATCGGCTGGGTGTGGGCGGCACGTATGGGAACATGGTGATGGGCAAACCGCTGACGGGGAATTACGATCTGATTGTCGGTCAGCCGGCGGCCCAGACCGCGCCGGGACAGAACACCTGGGTGGCGATCAATGGCATTTTTGGCATGGTGACGCTGACGAATGCGAACACCTACACGGGGCGGACGCTGGTGAGACCTGGCGCCGATCTGGTGTTGAGCAACATGGGCGCCGGAGTGGCAATCCCAAGCACCAACCTGACCATTGGCGACTCGAAGGCGTCGGTGTATAACGGGAACATCAATGTCAATGCGTTGGTGTTCCTGGGAGCTTCGGAGCAAATCACCAATGCGGCGACGATCAACTTTGACGGCAACCCCGGCCAGAACAAGCTGTCGTATTTCATCTTGAACGGCTTCACGCAGACGGTGGCGGGCATCAACGATCCGACCGGTAGCGGCCTCATCGAGAACCGCGAAGGTCAGGCGCTGGTCAACAACGCCAACGGCTTGCTCATCGTCAACAACAACATAGACAATGTTTATTACGGTTACTTCCGCGACTACAACGGCGGCTTGTCTGCGCTCGGCGAGCCGACGGCGCTGGGCTTAACCAAGAACGGCACGGGTATGCTGACGTTGATGGGCGCCCAGGTGAACTTCAGCGGGCCGGTGCTGGTCAACA
>CAZZLB010000700.1:0-1798 GCA_964654655.1 uncultured Rhodoferax sp.
CGACGTTCGGGCTGTTGCGGAAGATGGCAATCGGACTGGGAATGACCAGCATCTCCGGCGGATAAACCAGGGCCAGCGTTGCACCCTTGTCAACCTTGTCCAGCGTGATGTAGTCAACCGCCAGACTGGCCACCAGATCGCCCGATGCCGTGTCATCGACTACCTGCCCCGAGCCCTTGCCCATCTTGGCACCGTTGGCACGAAGCGCTTCAAAGTAAGGCCAGCCAAAAGCTTTGGACAATACCGCCACGCTCATGTAAGCGGTGCCCGACAAAGCCGGATTGGCGATGCCGTAGGCCCCCTTGAACGCGGGCTTTTGCAGATCCGCCCAGGTCTTGGGCGCTTCCTTGATCAGCCGGGTGTTGTAGGCGATGCCCAGCGTACCCAGGCGCACCGCGGTAAAAGAACCATCGTAATCTGGCAGCGGATTCAGTATGGCCTTGATGTCTTGCGGAAGGTAGGGCAGCAGGATCCCTTGCGCCTTGAGCTGATAGAAGTCGGGTACCTCGCTGGTCCACAGCACGTCAGCCATGATCTTGCCTGATTCACGCTCGGCAGCGATCTTGGCCATCAACTTGCCAGCACCGGCAGACTGAAAATCCACCTTGACATCAGGGTGCTTCTTGACAAAGGCGGTCTTCAAGTCGCCGATCATCGACTCCTTCATCGAGGTGTAAACAAACAGCTTCTGCTCCGCACTGGCAGCGCTGGAGACAAGCCCCACGAGAGCGGTCAGAACAAACAGAGAAAGGGTCTTGCTGAATCGCACAATCATTCTCCTCAATAGTCAATGTGAATGCTGGTCAAGGCGTCATTATGACGATTCAAGGCTACTCAACCGGAGGTTTGACCGATCTAAGTGCGTCCGTGTTGAGTTGCCGCAATTGACGCAGCTTTTCTGCGATCCGGATCTCCATCCCCCGCTCCACCGGACGGTAAAAGCCCGGACTCTTCATGCCATCGGGCAGGTAGGTCTCGCCCGCAGCAAAACCGCCCTCCTCGTCGTGCGCGTAGCGATAGCCCTTGCCATAGTCGAGATCTTTCATGAGCCGGGTCGGGGCGTTGCGCAAGTGCATGGGCACCGGCCGCGTGCCATCATCCTTGACAAAAGCCCGGACTTCCTTGAAGGCCTTGTAGACCGCGTTGGACTTGGCAGCCACTGACAGATAGACCACGCATTCGGCCAACGCGAGCTCACCCTCGGGGCTGCCCAGGCGTTCAAACACTTCTGTCGCGTCCAAAGCCATCCGCAGCGCTCTCGGGTCAGCCAGCCCTATGTCTTCGCTGGCCATGCGTATCAGGCGCCGCCCAAGGTAGCGCGGGTCCACACCACCGTCCAGCATGCGAACCAGCCAGTACAAAGCAGCGTCCGGATCGGAACCGCGCACCGACTTGTGGAGCGCGGAGATGGTGTCGTAAAACTGTTCGCCGCCCTTGTCGTAACGCCGCAGACGCTCACCCAGGACCTTGAGAAGCCAGGCATCGCTCACTTCGATCAGCTCCTCCTGGGTCGCTGCGACCGCCACTGTCTCCAGCGTGTTGAGCAGTCGCCTGGCATCACCGTCAGCGTAGGCCACCAAGCGCTCAGTCGCTGCAGCTTCAATTTTGGGCAGTGCACCTGCGGCCAGCGCTCGCCCGATGATCTGCATCAGGTCCTTATGCGACAAAGGCTGCAGCACGTAGACGGCCGCCCGTGACAGCAGAGCGGAGTTGACTTCAAACGAGGGGTTCTCGGTCGTGGCGCCAATGAAAGTGAAAAGACCGCTCTCCACGTGCGGCAGGAAGGCATCCTGCTGGC
>CAZZLB010000701.1:0-1797 GCA_964654655.1 uncultured Rhodoferax sp.
CGCAATAGACCGGCAGCCCGTGAATGAAGTTGGTGGTGCCGTCCAGCGGGTCGATGATCCAGACAAATTCGGAGTCCTTGGCACCGTGTTCCTGACCAGATTCTTCGGCCCAGATGCCGTGACCGGGGTAGGCAGCCAGCAGCGTCTCGATGATGATCTTCTCGGCCGCGTGGTCCACATCGGTGACGAAGTCATTGACGAGTTTTTGTGAAATCCGGACCGACTCCACGTCCAGCGCGGCGCGGTTGATGATGGCACCTGCGGCGCGCGCCGCCTTGATGGCCACATTGATCATGGGATGCAGATTGGGCGACATGAGTAACTTTTAGGTTTGTGGACAGAACTTTGGCTCTGTCCCTGTAGCGGCTGTCATGCCGGACTCGATCCGGCATCCATGGCAACGACAGCCATTTTTGCCAGCGACAATGTGGGAATTTTAACCGTCCGCCATCTTTCCATGTTTTCGCGTCCATGCAAACCCGATTTGTCCTGATCAACACCAGCCATGCCGGCAACGTCGGTGCTACGGCGCGCGCCATGAAAACCATGGGTTTTGATGATCTGGTGCTGGTCGCGCCGCGCTGGGCCAATGTGTTGAACCGGGAAGAGACGATTCAGCGTGCCAGCGGTGCTCTGGATGTGCTCAAGAAGGCACGCATTGTGGCCACGCTGGACGAGGCGCTGGACGGCATGACGCACCTGTGTGCCACCGCCATGACGCCGCGTGACTTCGGACCGCCAGCCCTTGCGCCGCGGCAGCATTTCGAGCAACTGTCCAAGGTGGAATCAACGGCAGGGCAGGGTGTTGCCTTCCTGTTTGGTTCCGAGCGCTTTGGCATGCAAAACGAGGACGTTTACCGCTGCCACGTGGCACTGAGCATTCCGAGCAATCCACAGTTCGGTTCGCTCAATCTGGGCGCGGCGGTGCAGGTGATCGCCTACGAGTGGCGCCTGGCTTTGGGCGGCTATGAGGTGCAAGACGCAATCGCTGCGTCGGAGCTTGCCGACGCAGCTCAGGTGGCCGGCATGCTGGCACACTGGGAGCAAGCCTTGGTTAGCATTGGTTTTCTGGACCAGCAAGCGCCCAAGAAGCTCATGCCCCGGCTCAATCAGCTGTTCAACCGCTCCAGCCTGACGCAGGAAGAAATTCACATCCTGCGCGGTATTGCGAAAATGATGGATCGTCGTGACAAGCCGTCCAACACCCTGCTGCCAACCGGGGCGGCGGCAACAGATTAGACTTCGTTCATGTTTTCCCGACTACGTTCCGACATTCAGTGCATTCTGGACCGTGATCCGGCAGCGCGCACGCGCTGGGAAGTCCTGACCTGTTACCCGGGCTTGCACGCCATCGTGATGCACCGTCCGGCGCACTGGTGCTGGGTCCATGGGCTCAAGTGGCTGGGTCGTTTTATCTCACAAATTGCACGCTTTTTGACCGGCATCGAGATCCATCCGGGCGCCCAAATTGGTGATGGCGTTTTCTTCGATCACGCCATGGGCGTGGTGGTGGGCGAGACCGCCGAGATTGGCGATGGTTGCACGATCTACCAGGGCGTCACGCTCGGCGGCACCTCGCTCTACAAGGGGGCCAAACGCCATCCGACACTGGGACGCAATGTCGTGATCGGTGCAGGGGCGCAGGTGCTGGGAGGCTTCACGGTGGGCGATGGTGCCAAGGTCGGCTCCAACGCGGTGGTTACCAAACCGGTTCCGCCGGGCGCAACGGCGGTGGGCAACCCGGCCCGCATCATTCAGGCCGAACTCGACGTCAAGCGCGAGGAAGCGGCGTCAGAG
>CAZZLB010000702.1:0-1796 GCA_964654655.1 uncultured Rhodoferax sp.
TCGAAGGCGGCTACGCGGTCGCTGAGGTCGGCGTCAACGCGGTCAATGTGCTGGCCGGCTTCGAGCAGGAGGCAAGCCCGGTTTGACTCGCGTCAGAGATTGCGAGAGCGGCCGAAATTCAGGATTCGCGTTGCCAGCATTGTCTCAGTCAAAAAGCACAGCAGGGCGAGCAGAAAGCAGACCACACCGATCAGAAAGAACAGGGTGGCAATGCGGAAGATCTGCAGTTCGGTGGTCTCGCCGAGAAACAGTGCGACGATGGTCAACCCGATGAAGATGGCACAGAAGGTCAGCAGCGCAATGCACAGGTTGGCCAGGCGTCCGCGCTGGCGCAGCCCGGCCAGTTCCTTGTACGCGGCAGTCATGGGGTTGGTCTTCGGGGCAGACTCAATCCTCTCCTCCACGACACGGGCGCGGTCGATGATGCGTCCGAGTCGGCCGGCCACCGTACCAATCATGGCCGAAACTGCGGTCAGAACGAACACCGGCGCCACGGCGAGCTGGATGCCGTGGCTGACGGTGCTGAGGTCGGTGGCAAAGAACATGTTTTTCTTTCGTGTTTTCAGCGTCGCGCGTTGATCAACGCTTGTGCCAATTCAGCAAAGCCGGCGCCACCGCGCGAAGGCGTCACATAGGCCGGCAAGGCATTCATGCGCTGCGCAAAATCCATCACATTGGCCACGCCGACCGCGTGCGGCAGGTAAGCAAACATGGGTGCGTCATTCGGTGAGTCGCCGGCAAACATGCAGTGTTCGCGTTCCTGAGCCAGTTCCAGACCGTAGCGCTCGCGCATCAGCAAATGCGCCATGCTGAGCTTGTCGTACTCGCCAAACCAGCCGTTGACGTGGATCGAGCTGACTTTGGCCGTCATGCCAGCGCATTCCATCAAAGTCACGATGCGGTCGATGGCGCTTGGTGGCAAGGCAGGCACGTCTTCACAGAAATCGATGGCCAGATCGTAGAGACGGCAGAACTGGTCTGAGGCGACAGCGCAACCGGGAACTTCGCGCAGGATGGTTTCGCGCACGGCAGCCAGCTTGCGGGTGTTGGCCGCGCGCTCAGCCTCGCCCAGCAGATGGCGGTGTTTCAGTTTCCGTGCTGCGTGGTCGTGCCAGTAGTAGAAAGCGCCGTTTTCGCCAATCACGGCATCGACCGGCCACATGCGCGCAATGTGGTCGCACCAGCCCGCTGGCCGACCGGTGATCAGGATCACGCGCAAACCGGCGCGGCGCAAATCGTCCAGCGCAGCGTAGGCGGGTGCTGTGAGCTGGCCGTCGGTGGTGAGCGTGTCGTCGATGTCGCTGAACACGGTGTGCATGCCCGCAGCAACGGCCCGTGGAAGTTCTCGCAGGGGCAACATGGATTGCTTCGCTTCGCTCGCAATGACGGGAGGGGTAGCGGTCATGACGCAGCTGCCTCGCAATTCCCGACTCACTTAACCCGCGCTTTGCAATGCCAACCCGGCGTGCTCACGCAGCGGGTGGAAGTGGATCTTGGGAAAACGCTCCTGTGCCAGCCTTACGTCATAGGGCGAGGTACACAGGAAGGCCAGTGTGTTGGCGGCGTCGCGCGCCATGCGCATGGGGTAGGCATCGCAAAAGGTTTTGAGTTCGGCTGGGGTGTCTGCGGTGATCCAGCGGGCGCCGGTGTACTGGCTGCTCTCGAGCCGGATGTCGGCGTCGTACTCACCCTTCAGGCGGTGCTGCACCACTTCAAACTGCAACTGGCCCACCGCACCCAGCAGCATGTTGCCGCCGACTTCCGGCAGGAACACCTGGATCGCGCCTTCTTCGCCG
>CAZZLB010000703.1:0-1795 GCA_964654655.1 uncultured Rhodoferax sp.
AAATTTGCTTCAACAACAGCGGCACCAAGTCCATCGGATGGAGGCAGTCCCGAACCTGTAACCCACTCCCAGAGTAACCGATGAACTTGACCGGACGGGTTTGCTTCCATGATTTGATCCAATGAGAGAAGATTCCCTGTTCCGCCGTCCCGAACTGTCCTTTGCCGGCCATGACCCCACATCGATTCACGAACACCGGGAACTGGAACAATCTCCCATACTCCATCGCCAGCACCTCGGAGCACTTCTTCGTCGCGCCGTAGAGTGACAACGGTCCCTCAGTCGAAAACGATTCGTCAACCCCATCTGGATAGTTCTCGCAGTGAAACCGAAACTTTCCTTCGGCCAGATGCAGCATGTTCAGCTCGTCAATCGAATACACCCGGCTTGTTGACAGGAGGATGAGTCCCGAACCTAGCTTACAATACTCCAACAGGTTCACCGTCCCATAAAGGTTGTTGTCCACGACGGAGGCGGAGCCGTTGGTGACACCCCCGAGGACTGAAGGTAGCGCCGCGCAATCAATCACCCAGTCGGCTATCGGTAGCGCCATGATATCGTGATAGGACCGAACATCACAGTGGCGGACATCGACTCCAATTGCAGACAAGGTTTTCCGGTTGGTTTCCGAACCTTCGCGGGAGAAGTTGTCGATACCGATGATTCTCCAGTCGGGTTTGGCGTCTCGCAGGCCGCGACAGATTGTCGCCCCAACGAATCCACAGGCTCCGGTGACAAGTATTTTCATCGTCGTAAAATGTCTATCTGGGTGAGTTCAGGTGACCGCATCTGGCCATTCTCTCTGAGGGTGGAAAACAACCATGAATTGTGTTCGTTGCAAAAACACTTCCCCATCTCCAGCGAGGCTTTGACCATTGACTCCGGATGGAACGGGCAGCCCGCGTCCCACAGGTTGATTCTTTGGCTAAACGTCGTGAAATATCTCATCGCTGCTCCTTTACCCAGAACCGCGAATCGGTCGTTGACACCTCCGAATGTCCCGAATCCTGGAACGTGAGCGTCATAGCTGAACGGATTCCATATCGGACGAAAGTTATGAAACCAAAGGTCAGGACGACACCGGATAATGGTATCACAGTCCAGTTTGGCTTTCTCGAACAGATTCCACCCCTGTTCCAGTTGCCACAGTTGACGTAGTATCGCTTCGGGACTGACCGAGATGGCATACGGTTCATGGGTGTAGAACTCTCCCGGCGTCCACTTCTTCTCGTCTGGAAAATCTGGCTGTTTGTCCACCACCTCCACATCCACCACGTCATAGCGGTCCTTGAGCAGTTGAACCTTGGATGCGTTTTTGTCGTTCACTGTGGACACGAAGAACTTCGCGCCTTTGTAGTGCCGGAACACATTCCAGTCGAGGTTGGGCAAACATTTGTCGAGCGTGCGAAGCTCTCCGGTGATGATAACGGCAATCATAAATGAGTCACGGCGTCCCGGATGAACCAACCGACGATGAGTCCGACGAGGCAGCAGATCATAAATCGCTTTCCTTCCATTGAGTTGAAGCTGTGAAGATTGCCTCTTGGATAATTGGAGATGCAATATGACGGAAAGATTTCTGAACCTCAAATGCTGCCCGCCTTGCTCCCTCCTTCATGGCGTCGAGTTGAATTTTGCGGATGTATTCCTTGGCGATGAACTCGCTGGCGTTAATCCAAGACGGGTCTTTTTTGGCTTCTGCCATCCATTGGTCAGGTGTTTTCACAACTCTCCTTTCAGGGTCTTTTGGTAAGCCTCCGCTGCCATTTCTTCAGGCGTCTTTTTGCCATAGTCG
>CAZZLB010000704.1:0-1789 GCA_964654655.1 uncultured Rhodoferax sp.
GGTCGCGGCTGTAGCCATAGCGGGCCTTCTTGATTTCCTGGGCTTGGCCCTCGAAGTAACTACTCAGGTGGATTTTTGAGCTTTGGGGAGGAACGGCCGACCGTCGAGGGCTCGGCGAAGGTATTCGAGGACTGGCAGCCCCTGCTTGCGTAGGGTGCAGATATAGGATCGGATGCGGACATGGCGGCGGGCACCGTCTAAGGTACGAAAGCAGCCGGAGATCTTGATCCGGGATTTCATGAAACGGAAGTCGCGTTCGGCTTCGTTGTTGGTGAAAGGCAGTTCCCAGGCCCACAAGAAGGCTAGGATGAAATCGTCATAGGCCTCGAGGCGATCCAGGAGGTTCTGCTCCTTGGATTGCTTGCGGCACTTGCCGGCCACTTGCGCGGCGGTCAACGGATTGAGCTGGCGTCCGGCTCGCAAGAGCTTGCGATAGCGTCTTTGCCAGCGCTCATATTCGGCTTGGTCCACGGGCGCAGCGCGGGCCTTTTGTGCCTGGACGAAGCGGAGCATCTCCAGGAACAGGTCATACAGGTCCTTGGCCCAGCGCTGGTGGTGTTGTTCGAAGATGAAAATCAACTCCCGCATCAGATGGCTTTTGCAGAAGGTATGGAGGCAGTTTTCAAAGCTCAGATAGCTGGAGAGGAAGTCATGCATCAACCAGCCGGTAAATTGGGGAATGATGCCGATGGCGTGGATGGCCGCTTTGCCGCGGCACTTTTGGACGCTAAAGAAGGTCAGCAGGGGCGTGCAAATCACATGCAGCCAGTGATTGATCCGGTTGACCGGCAGGCTGGTCTCATCCACGTGGAGCACCGGTTCCTGGGGCAGGATTTGTTTCAAACGCTCCTCAAAGGGTTCCAGGGCCTGGTATTGTTCTTGGCGGGCACTCTGCAAGGTGCCTTCACTGACGGCGTAGCCAAACAGCTCTTCGCACATTTGGCGGATGCGCAGACTGGCTCCCAATTGGGCATCGTAGAAATAGGCGAGCAAGGAGCGAAAGTTCTTCCCATATTGAACCGGGGCGTTGACCTCCGAGGGAAAGGGAGCGGTCACGAGCTTGTGACAGGAGGGACAATCTTTGATTTCGGCGCGATGTTCGGTGCATTCCAGCTTGAGGGGAGGCAGGTCGAAGACCTGGCGGCGTTCAAAGTCCAGGGCGGGCTCTTGGGAGAGATCCTCGCCACACTCACACTCCTGCAAGGGATGAATCTGGGTGTGCTGGGGGTGGTCGCTGAACCGGAGGGTGTGCCCGGGGTGACCCGGTTGACCCCCCGGTTTGCGGCCGGACTTCTGGCGTAGGCTTTTGGGCTGAGGTTGCTCCGGCCGGTCGGTCGAAGGGGGCCGCGAACTATTGCGGCTACTTTGAGCAACCCGATCGCGCAACTGGCGCAGCTCGGCCTGAAGTCCGAAAGTGTAATGCACCAACGCATCCGCGTCGGTGTGTGCCCACTGGAGAAGCTCCTCCAAGCTCTTATCGACAAAGGCGGGAGCGTCCATCGGAACTTAGGGCGTAGAGATAAATGTCCTTCACCGGAGCATGCACCGCATTATCACGGTGCCGATGATTCTGGCGGGTTCGCCCAGTGGTTTGACCCACCTGAACCCAGTTGGCCGCCTGGTAGCAGGTCCCGTGGAATCGGTCCTGCTGGACAAAGCTCTCCAGCAAGTAAACGGGATGGTGGTAGCGCCTTTGCCAGTCCGCCGCAATCCGGTGCGCAATTTGCGAAAGCACATGGCTGGCCAACTGCGGCACGTTGACCCAAGGCAAAATCAGAAATCGACTGTT
>CAZZLB010000705.1:0-1788 GCA_964654655.1 uncultured Rhodoferax sp.
GCAGGCCGGTGAGGCCGGCAATCTGGTCGAGCCGGGCAACGCCGGGGCCAGGGCCAGCTTGAAGGCGGGCCAGAACTTCTTGCTCTTGAGCCAGCCAGGAATCGATCAGGGAAGTGTTGGACATGGTGATGGGTCGCTCGTTGTCATGTTCACTCATTTTCCATCAGTCTCCTGTCGGTGGACCCAGGTCAGAAGTGTGCACAGCAGCACCCCAACCACGACCAGACCAACAGCGCTCATGGCCCAGTAACCGGCGGCTCCCTGCAATTCCATGGGCGCCCAGGTACTGTGAGCGACCAGGTAGCCGCCAAGCAGACCGATCCCCCACAGCGACACGGCAAAGCACACCAGGGGCAGGAAAGTAATGTGGTGCGAACGCAGCACGAAATTGGCCAGCGTCTGCGCAGCATCGCCGATGTGGAACCACCAGACCCAGACCAGCAGTGGCATCGCTGCCGCAACGATGGCGGGGTTGTCGGTGTAGACGCCCAGAACGACGGCCCGACCAAAATACACGACGGCACCCAGCACCATTGCCAGGGCGACGCCGAATTGCACGCCATGCCAACCGAGGCGGCGTGCCTGTTCGAAATCCCTGGCGCCCACACTCTGCGCGACCAGTGTGGCGGTGCCAGTGGCCAGGGCCAGCGGCACCATGAACATCAGCGACACAAGATTGGCCGCCAATTGGTGCCCTGCAACGGCTTGCGCGCTTTGGCGCGAAATCAGGAATGCCATCGACGTAAAGCCTGTGACCTCGATCAGAATCGATGCGCCCATCGGACCGCCCAGACGCAACAAACGCAGGATCGATTGGCGTCTGGGACGATTGAAACCGGTTCGGTGAAGGCCGAAGCGGGCATAGAAAGGATCGCGATGCACCACCAGCCAGGCAATGGCAACCTGCGACCACATCACAATGGCCGTAGCCCAGCCACAGCCGACAACACCCATGGGAGACACCATCCAGGGCTGTTCTGCCCACGGCACAGGCATGGACCAGCCGTAGATGAAGAGCAGGCTCAGAGGTATCTTCAACAAGAGACCGCTGACCTGTATCGACATCACCGCCTTGGGTCTGGAAACAGCAGAATTGAATCCGCGGTAAACCGTGAACAACAGCGAGGCCGGAAGCGAGAACGACAGTGCGCTGAGATAGCCTCTGACCTTTTGTGCAACATCAGGCGTTGGCTTGGCCAGGTCGAGAAAGGCGCCTGGAAACAGCAGCACCACCGCGCCCAGCACCGACATCCCAAGAGCCAGCCAAATAGCCTGATGCACCTGGTCTCCGGCGTCATGCAGTTTGCCAGCACCGAAGAGCTGGCCCGCGATCGGACTGATGGCCAACACCACACCCATCAAACCAACAAAGACCGAGACGTAGGCCGCCGTACCAACCGAGAGCGCAGCAAGATCGTTGGCGGCGAAGCGGGCAATCAATATCGTATCCACCGTGCTGAATCCCAGCACGGCCAGTTGGCCTACCAGTACCGGCCAGGCCATGGGAAGGATGCGCGCAAGGCTGCCGCGCATGGAGTATTGGGCGCTGGGGCGCATCTTGATGCCGCAGACTCGCAGCTCAGCTCCGCCGGGTAATGCGAGCTCCCAGACCTAGCAGTTTTTCCTCAACGCGCTCATAACCGCGTTCGATCATGTTGGCGTTTTGCACGGTGGATTTACCAGTGGCGCACAGCGCAGCGCCCAGCAATGCCATGCCGGCGCGGATATCGGGTGAGCTCAGGGTGGTGGCGCGCAGCTTGGCCCGGCCGCTGATCACAACCCGGTGCG
>CAZZLB010000706.1:0-1787 GCA_964654655.1 uncultured Rhodoferax sp.
TGCGTCCTTCTTCCAGTGCTTTGCCGTAGCCTAACGCAACAATGGTCTTGGCCATTGAGTTGGACAGCATGCGCTGCTCGGGCCTGCGTTCGTAATTGCTGCGCTCAGCCACGATCTCGCCGTCTTTGAGCACCAGCACAGCGGTAGCGCGCTGGCGTTGCATGTAATCATCCAGTGTCAGCGTCTTGCCATCGAAGCGGTACTGGAATACATGCTCGACGGTGGTATTGGGTAGTGGTAGAGGTTGTGCCGAAGGCTCCAGCGTGCAATGCGGTGACAAGCTGTCCATGGCGCTGAATGACCCGACCCGGTAACGCTCCTGAAACGCTTGCGCCAGATTCGGCGCCACCGGGTAGCCGGCTGACTTGCCCAGCAACTCTTCATCCGGAGCAGCGAAACAGGCGCTGCCTATGGACAGGATGACACAGCACAGGGCTGATGACCACAACGACGGCAGATGCCCCGCAGACGGGGCCAGAGGTCGCTTCGGGGGAATTGCCCGAAGCCGACTTCTCCAATTGGATTCGAAAAATCCCCCGCACTTGCAGGACATAAGCAGGCTACCGCTCAGGCGAGCGCTGAAGACCCAGCAATCTGCGCGTTTCGTCGGGTGTTGCAATCGATTTTTCCAATTCCGCAACCGTGCGCTTGGTTCGTTCAACGAATTCGGCATTCGACCTGGCCAACTGACCTTTTCGGTAGAAGATGTTGTCCTCCATTCCCACCCGCACATGCCCTCCGAGCGACAAGGCTGCAAAAAGGATGGGCAAGTGCCCGCGCCCGATCCCGAATGCCGACCATGTGAAATTGCTGCCGAGGTTCTCTTTGCAGGTTTCCAGCAGAAACATCATGCTTTTCACTTCGGCCGGCAATCCTCCCGGGGCGCCCAGCACGAACTGAAAATGCGGGACGTCCTGAATCAGCCCCTTTTTTCTGTAGTGCAGCACGTTGTGGATCATCCCTGCATCGAAGATCTCGAATTCCGGTTTTACTCCGCATTCATTCATGGAGCTGACCAGTTTTTCCAGGAATTGGGGACTGTTCTCAAATACCGTTGTGTGAGCCCAATTCATGGTTCCTGCATCAAACGATGCCATCTCCGGACGCAGGGTTTGAAAAGGCCTCATGCGATCATCATCCGATAAACCCAAACCTCCCGATGTAGTCAGGTTCAGAACAATGTCACAACGCGAACGCACCAGATGAACGGTTTGCGCAAACTTGTCCAGACTCATGGATGGATTGCCAGCGTCGTCGCGCACGTGGATGTGGGCAATCGACGCACCAGCCTCCCAGCAACGCACAATGTCGTCAGCTTCTTCCTGCGGGGTGAGGGGTACATACGGCGTATCACTCTTCTTGGGCCAGGCCCCCGTGCACGCCACGGTCAAAATTACTTTGTCTGTGTTATCCATAAAACCTCCTTGGCATGGGTCTGCCTGTTGGCTTACTTTGATGGCATGAGCGCATCGTCAAAGATGGCGACTGCCCGTGTCCACCCCGCCGAGGCGCCACGGATCTTGTGCGGAAAGCACGAAATGTAAAAACCCGTAGCTGGCAAGACCTCCAGGTTGTGCAGCTTTTCGATATGACAGTAACCGATGTCGCGCCCGGCTTTGTGTCCTTCCCAGATCAATGAGGCGTCGTGGCTCTCACCGTACTTTCTGGCAGTGTGCACAAACGGGGCGTCCCAGCTCCAGGCATCGGTGCCGGTCAGGCGCACGCCACGCTCCAGCAGGTACATGGTGGCCTCGTAGCCCATGCCGCAACCGGCTGCCACATAGTCG
>CAZZLB010000707.1:0-1784 GCA_964654655.1 uncultured Rhodoferax sp.
GACTGGCGCTGTGGCGCGGGGAGCAGCCTTCTTGACGACTTTTTTCGATGCAGGCTTGCGTGCCACCTTCTTTGCAGCCGCCGCCACTTTGGCTGGCGCTGCAGGTTTGGCAGGAGTCGCTGTGGCTGCTTTTGCCGGGGCGGCGGAAGGTGATGTCTTTGCTGTCGTGACCATGCTGGAGTTCCTTGAAATTAACGAGGTATACAGTTTATACCGTTAAGGTCGGGAAGGTCAACAATCAGCAACCGGTCAACGTCAAAGACCACGGAATCTTTTGCCAGGCCAGTACCTCTTCGCGCAGCAAGTGGGCAGATTGCGGGTAGCTCTGGCCCCATTTGGGTCGGCAACTGAGGGCAAAGGTCTTGTCCCGATCGGCCGGGCGTGACAACTGCAGGCCGCCCAGATCCGGGTCGCGCCGGGCATGGCACAGAATAACCGCGAGCCGCAGCGCCAGCAGTTGCTCCATGAATACGTCGTCTTCAAAGTCGATGTCGAGCTTGCGCAGCTTGCCACGGTGGCCCAACACCAACAAACTCAGGCGGTGCAGCTCCGACAGCGTGAAGCCCATGGCATCCGAATTGTCCAGAATATAGGCGCCGTGTTTGTGATAGTCGGCGTGCGAGATGCGGCTGCCAATTTCGTGCAGTTGCGCGGCCCAAGCCAGTTTGCGACCAGGACGCTCATTCTTCAGGACCGATGGCTTCTGGTGGGATTGCAGCTGGGCAAACAGGTGCAAAGCGACCCTGCTGACCCGCAATCCGTGCTCCAGGTCGGTTCCAAATTTGCTGGCCAATCGTTGTACTGATCGGGGACGAACATCTGTTTGGTCTGAGCTGCTGCCGGCCAGGTTAAAGAGAACGCCGTGACGCAACCCACCGGTGGCGAGTTGCATTTGATCGATTTGCAGCAGATCAAAGACGGCGCGCAGAATGCTCAAGCCACCACCGATGATGGTTCGCCGGTCCTCCTTCAAACCAGGCAGGCGGATCCGGTCAGCACTTTGCGCGCTGATCAGTTTGTCCTGTAGCCAGTCCAGGCCGGCGCGGTCAACTGCGCCTGAATGCCAGCCAGCTGCCACCAGCACATCACCCACAGCACCAACCGTCCCGGCCGAGCCATAGGCCAGGTCCCAGTCCTCACGCCGGTAGGCGTTGAGTGCTTCGTCCAGCAACGCCTTGGCGGCAATCTCTGCCATTTGAAATACATGTTTCGAGAATTGATTGTCCGGAAAATACCGTGCTGACCAGGCAATACTGCCAACCCGGTAGGACTCCATCAGTTTGGGCTTGAGCCCCTGCCCAAGTATCAGTTCGGTGGAGCGCCCGCCAATGTCAACAACCAGACGACGATCGTTGCTTGCGGGCAGGGCATGGGCCACCCCCTGGTAGATCAGGCGTGCCTCTTCGCGTCCCGAGATCACGTCGATTGGAAATCCGAGTACCTGATTCGCCTTTTCCAGAAACTCGTCGCGATTGCGCGCTTCACGCAATGTCTGTGTGGCAACGGCGCGTACGGTACTGCTGTCGAAACCGGCCAGGCGCTCGCCAAAGCGGGCCAGACAATCCCAGCCCCTTTGCATTGCGTCGGGCGTCAGATTACGTTCCTCATCAAGGCCGCTGCCCTGACGCACGGTTTCCTTCAAATATTCGGTTCGGTAAAACTGGTCGTGTTCAATCCGGCCAATTTCAAGGCGAAAACTGTTCGATCCCAAATCCACCGCCGCCAGGCGCGTTCCATCTTGCATCAGCGATCTTTTCCTCTGTCTTGACGCTTAGCATAGCATC
>CAZZLB010000708.1:0-1784 GCA_964654655.1 uncultured Rhodoferax sp.
CCCGGTCTGGTCAAGCGCAATGCCGATGCCAAGCCGGGCGACCGGCTGATTCTGGGCAAGCCCCTGGGCGTAGGCATTTTGTCGGCAGCCCTGAAAAAGGAAAAACTTGATGCTGCGGGCTATGCCCGGATGATCGCCCTCACCACGCAGCTCAATACGCCAGGACCGGAACTGGCCGCGCTGCCCGGCGTCCATGCGCTGACCGACGTCACCGGATTTGGTCTTGCCGGGCACGCGCTGGAACTGGCCCGCGGCGCTGCCTGCACGGTAGAAATTGACTGGCCGAGCGTGCCACTCCTGCCCGGTGTGCGCGAACTCGCCCTGCAGGGTATGGTGACGGGGGCGTCAGGTCGCAACTGGGCCGCCTACGGCAAAGATGTCGAATTGCCGGCGGACTTTGCCAGAGTCGATCAGGACTTGCTGAGCGATCCGCAAACCAGTGGCGGCCTGCTGGTGTCCTGCGCACCCGGCGCAGTGGATGCGGTGCTTGACATCTTCCGGCGCCATGACTTCACCGCCGCCAGTGAAATCGGACAGATCGCTGGGGGTCCGGCCGCCGGCCAGCTGCGCGTTCAGTCGCGCCGATAAGGGCGAAGGTAGCGCCTCTCCAGCCAATTCTTGAGCCACCCGACCCAGCGCCCTTGCACCGAAAAACCGTGCCAAAGGAGCAGGGCGTGACGCCCGCCGCAGGCCACAAAAGTCAGACGATCCTGTGGACTCTGGCGGCGGCGTGCCGGTGATCCCGCCAGCAGGGACAGCACATTGGTGCTCAAGGCTGGTTTGGCGCGGCCTGGGGATTCGTTGCTGGCAAACACCTGGGGGTGGCTGACGGAGCGGCCAAATGCATCAAGCGCAACCTTGCCTTGCGTGTCCAGCGTCAATGCGCTTTCAGCCAGCCAGGCCGGTGCTTGCCCGGTCGTGGCGATGATCGGTACATCGCAGGCCAGTCGGGCGCCGCCAGCGAGCAGGACCTGCTCGGCCTCAATGCGGATCGCCAGGTCTGGCAGCACCGTAACCCTGTGCTCTTTCAGGAGTTTGAGGATGTGCTGCGCATGGTCCGGTACCAGTGCACCCACCAGCCCGGCGGTGCCCGCGAGCAGGGTGACGGAAGAGCCCGGCAAGCGTTGTCGCATCGCCAGTGCCAGTTCGACGCTCATCCGGTCGCTGCCCATGACCGCTATGCGCAGTGAGCGGCTGCCTGCCAGTTCTGTCACCTTGGGCCACAATGCACAGAAGGCGTGCAAAGGCCGCACAAAAAGTCCGTGTTCGCGGGCGCCGGGCATGGCTGCTTCGATTTGTTGACGATTCTGCAGCGCTCCGGTGTCGATGGAAAGCCAGTCAAAACCAAAGGTACTGCCGTCTGTGAGGTGCAGCGTATTCTCCTTGACGTCAAGTGCTGCCACGCTGCCTTTGAGCCAGCGCGCGCCAGCTTTTTGCAGCAGGGTCTCCAGACTGATCACGCAGTCGTCCAGCGCGTGCTGGCCGGCCACAAGCCCCGGGACCATGCTGTTGCAAAGGTGCAGCGGATAAGTCGCGATCAGCGTCAACTGCAGGCCCGCAGGCTGCTTGCTGGCCAGCGTGGACAGGAGATCAAGGTGGGCCCGGCCAGTGCCCAGAAGCACCAGCTTCCTCATGGCTGCAAGGTGCGGCGCGTGTCTGACATGCTTGGCGTGTGCATGGGCGCTGATTATCCGTTCAGGGGCTGGTTGATAATGGGACCGCGGTCGGGCCTGGATTCCGGTCGGTAATTCTGTGTTTTTTCAAGAAAGATTGCAATGAAAAGA
>CAZZLB010000709.1:0-1782 GCA_964654655.1 uncultured Rhodoferax sp.
CAAGCGCCGACCTTGGAGCGAACTTCTTTTAATGATTTTCCCAGATCGCAGATCGTCATTTCGACCCTTGGGAGTACGGCAGGGGTTGAAAATTTTGAACCCCTTGTATATTACAGATATCTTAATCAGAACGTTGGCACGAGCGTCAATAGGTGGTACACAAGCGATTGATCTGGATACCGATCTGGATTGATGCGCAACCCAGATCGGGGCAACCGGTAGATCGGGAACCCCTTGGTCTTAGAAGACCGTTTCGTAGCTGGATCGCCGGTTGCCATGTTGTAGATAACCCGAACAGTCGTCAGGGCCGCTATGTGAGCCCGCATCCGCAAGGAAGGGAAACTGCACATGTCTAAAGAGATTATACCACAAGTTTACGTCGGGATTGACATTTCTAAAGATCACCTCGATGTGTGTCTCATACCCGGTGATCAGCGTCTGACCTTCAACAATGACGCCAAGGGATTAGATCAATTAACAGAGAGGCTTAGTAAAGAGGCCTCGCCGCTAATCGTCATGGAAGCCACTGGAGGCTATGATGTCCCGATAGCTGGCGCACTGTTGTCAAAGGGCTTGCCTGCGGCGATTGTGAATCCCAAGCGTGTAAGAGACTTTGCCCGCGCTATGGGAAAACTTGCAAAAACTGATTCAATTGACGCTCATGTTTTAGCCCGTTTCGCCCAGGATATGAAACCACAGGTCCGTTTGCTGCCTAGCGAAAAGGAACGATTTATGAAAGAGCTTGTCAGCAGGCGTCAACAGTTAATCGAAGTTCGTACGGCAGAGAAAAACCGCCTTCATAAGGCTATTTCTCTGCAAGTCAAAAAGAGCATTCAACTCATTATCGACACTGTCAACCAACAGATTCGAGAAATTGAAAAACAGTTGGATGATGAAATCAAGGGCAACCCTGTGCTTCACGAGAAAGATCAACTTATCCAAAGCGTTCCTGGGGTAGGTCCTAATACCTCACGAATGCTCTTAGCCGCTTTGCCTGAGTTGGGTGGACTCGGTGGCAGGCAAATAGCAAGTCTAGTTGGGGTTGCGCCCTTCAACCGGGACAGCGGAAAAATGAGAGGCAAACGAATGGTCTCCGGGGGTAGAACCGGCGTGCGCAATCTTCTATACATGGCTGCTTTAGTGGCTTCTCGTCACAACAAAATAATCAGGGAATTTTATTCCAGACTTCGTAAGTCTGGAAAAAATGGTAAGGTCGCACTTGTGGCTTGCATTCGAAAGCTGATCGTAATTCTCAACGCTATGCTCAAAAAGAAACAGCCCTTTTGTGAACTTAATGCTTGACCGTCAAAACAGTCGCTACAAAACGTTTCTCGACATAACCAATATCAACACATAATTCCCAAATCCATTGGGTCCATTGTTCGAGGTTTCAAAATCGGCGCCACTAAATGGTTTCGTAACAATACAGACATTGATGTTGTCTGGCAACGGAATTATTGGGAGCATGTCATCAGGAGTGATTTGGAGTTATGCCGCATCCGCCAATATGTTCAGGACAATGTCGATCAATGGGAAACAGATTCGCTCCGCAATCGAACGGATGAATTGAAAGAGCGTGATTTACTCAAAACTCTGTTTAAGTGAGCGCAATCATCATTCAAATTTAAGCGCAAAGGCCGACCTTGACACATGCGGGCGCATTGCGCTAAATTTACAAAGATAGAGACGGAGGGATGGCCGAGTGGTTTAAGGCGGCGGTCTTGAAAACCGTTGAACCGAAAGATCCGGGGGGGCGAATCGCTCTCCCTGCGCCATTAACAT
>CAZZLB010000710.1:0-1779 GCA_964654655.1 uncultured Rhodoferax sp.
CAAAGCGAGAGCATGGCCTCGCGCTTCTTTCACAAACTGGGCGCCTCGCTGCTGGACCGCACCATCTGTGCCTCGGCCGGTGCCGAGGCACTGACGCAAACGCTGGGCGGCAAGCTCGGCATGCAGCTGAAGTTTTTTGCCGAGTCCAAGCTGATCCTGATCTGGGGCAGCAACTCGATTACCAGCAACCTGCACTTCTGGCGCTACGCGCAAAAGGCGAAGAACCAGGGCGCCAAACTGATTTGCATCGACCCGCGCAAGAGCGAGACGGCCGACAAGTGCGACGAGCACATTGCGCTGCTGCCCGGCACCGATGGCGCGCTTGCCTTGTCGCTGATGCACGAACTGATTCAGCACGACTGGCTGGACCACGACTACCTGGCGCGCCACACGCTGGGCTGGGACCTGCTGCGCAGCCGCGCGCTGCAGTGGCCCCCCGAGCGCGCCGCGTTGGTCTGCGGCATCGCACCCGGGCAGATTCGCGCACTGGCCAAAGACTACGGCGCTTGTGCTGCCAGCGGCGAGCCGGCTGCCATCCGCGTGAACTACGGCGTGCAGCGCGTGCATGGTGGTGGCAACGCGACGCGACTGATCGCCTCACTGCCGGCGCTGATCGGCGCCTGGCGACACCGTGCGGGCGGCGTGCTGATGTCAAGCTCCAGCAGCTTTCCGATCCAGCGCGCCACGTTGCAGCGGCCCGACCTGCTTGGCAACAGAACCCCGCGCACACTCAACATGGCAACCCTTGGCGACGACCTGCTGCGAGCCGCCAGCAAGGACTTCGGCCCTGCCGTGAAAGCATTGATCGTTTACAACAGCAACCCGGTAGCGATTGCGCCGCAGTCTGCCAAAGTGGTGCAGGGCTTTGCGCGCGACGATCTCTTCACCGTGGTGTTGGAACACTTCCAGACCGATACCGCCGACTACGCCGACTACGTGCTGCCCGCCACCACGCAACTGGAACACTGGGACGTGCACATGAGCTATGGTCACACCGATGTGCTGCTGAATCGGCCGGCCATCGCGCCACTCGGTCAGGCCAAGCCCAACGCGCAGATCTTTCGGGAACTCGCACAGCACATGGGCTTTGATGAGCCCTGCTTCGCCGACGACGACCTGGCACTGTGCCGCATGGCTTACGGCAACGCAGTCGATTTTGAGGGACTGCTGGAGAAGGGTTTTGCCACGCTGAAATTGCCCGATGCACCGTTTGCCCAAGGGGGCTATCCAACGCCCTCGGGCAAGTGTGAGTTCTTCAGTGAGCGGCTCGCCGCCCAGGGCATGGACGGCCTGCCCGACCATGTGCCGAACCACGAGCCCTTCAACTCATCGGCCGACTATCCGCTGGCCATGATCTCTCCACCTGCGCGCAATTTTTTGAACTCCAGCTTCGTCAACGTGGACAGTCTGCGTGCGCTGGAAGGTGAGCCGCTCTTGGAGATGCACGCCGATGACGCGGCGGCGCGCGGCCTGCAAAACGGCGACACGGTGCGCGTCTTCAACCAGCGCGGCGTCTACCGCTGCAAGCTCAAGATCTCCAGGCGCGCGCGCGTGGGTGTGGTCAACGGTCTGGGTGTCTGGTGGCGCAAGCTCGGGCTCGATGGCAGCAATGTGAACCAGCTCACCAGCCAGGCCCTGACCGACATGGGTCGCGCGCCAACTTTTTACGACTGTCTGGTGCAGGTAGAAGCAGCGCCCTGAGCCGCTCCCGTCATTGCGAAGTCCCTACTTCGTCATCGCGAGCGCAGCGTGGCGATCCATGCATGGACTGCCGCGCTG
>CAZZLB010000711.1:0-1777 GCA_964654655.1 uncultured Rhodoferax sp.
GTATGGGCGCTGTAGCCCGCCGTCCCGTATTCGTAAAAGCCGTTGGTGGCGGTGACTGTGGTTGTGACTCCAATGCTCCCGCTAAAGTTGTTGGAGTTCGCATTAAACCACAACTGATTGGCGCTGCGCCCTGATATATAAGGCCCGGTGCGGGTTGCAGCATTTACACCAAACCAGATTGCAGCATTGTCGCTGTATCCGAACCCACCGCATACAATGCCATAACCGGCTTGGATGAACCCATTGGATGGTAATGACGCTCCTTGAGCAAATATGCCGCCTCCGGTAGTTACTATGTTGGCAGAGTTCGTGGTATTTCCATTCACGCCATCCAGCGTGATCTTGGCTGCTGCCGCGTTCGCGCCGAGGGAGACGACTCCATTCGTCAGGATGTTATACCCCGCCCCCGCCTGGGCCGTGATGCCGCCGTTGGTGACGACTACAAAACTGCCCGTCACCGGATTAGTCATGTTGAGTCCGCCCACCCAGCCGCCGGTGTTCGTGGTTATGCCGGAAAGCGTAATCCCCGATACGGTTGGCGTATTGCTCAGCACAACAGCGCCGATGCCTGTCCGAGAAGCAATGCCCGTGGCAGATATGTTTGTAAGGGCTGACCCATTAAAGCTCCACGTCGGCACGCCTGACCCGTATTGATTGCCCAAGAACGCGCCTGTTCCGCCGATACTCCCGTTGCCATCTGTCAGGGTTGGCCCGGCGCTCATGTCAATAGAGGAAGATGCTCCGCTGAACAACAGCGTTCCGGTGACGGTCGGGGCGTAGAGTGTGGGTGTGTTACTCAGGACTGCGCCACCCGTTCCAGTGCGCGGGGTGATGGATGTGGGAGCGATGTTCGTCACTCCTGCCCCGTTGCCCGTAATCGTCCCGGCTGCGGTCAGTCCACCCGAGAAGAACGCTCCGCCTGCGGCCCGGACGTTGAATGTGTTGTTCCCCACGCTTGGAGTGGCTGCGCTGGAGCTAACGTCAGACCAAACGAATGAACCCGGATGCGTTGCCGAGGCGTTGTATCCACCAGCCAAACTGTTGCTGCCTGCCGCGTAGTTCTGATAGCCGCCAATGACCGTCGCGTAATCGTTGCTGACAGTGTTGTTGCGTCCTCCAAGGATTGATCCGTATTGGAATACGCCGGATATTCCAACGATTGAGTTGTCCGAGCCGCCAGCGATTGTTCCGAAGTTGGCAATCTTGCCAGATGACGAGATTGCGTTTCTCGCGCCGCCACCGACCGTCCCGTATGCGCCATAGATTGAGTTTTGTTCGCCGCCTGAAATTGTTGATGGATCCCAACCGCCGTCGTTGATGATGTTTCCCAAGCCTCCACCGATGGTATCTCCACCGACATTGCTGCCGCCGATGGTGTTGGTTGCCCCACCGGAAATGGTGTTGTATCCGAGCAGATACCAAAACGTATCGTTGGTTACGCCAGAAATGGAGTTGCCACGCCCGCCACCGATCACCGAATACGGTTGCCAGCCCGTGATGAAGTTGGACGTTCCCAGTGTGACCGTGTTGCTGTAGCCGGACAGATTCGCCAACGTCACGCCAAAGGACTTCGCAATCAGACTCGCGTTGTCCGTCGTGCCGATGAAGCTGCCCGCCGGAAGTCCTGAGTTGCCGTTGGTGTTCCACGCGCCAGATGCTCCACCGCCCGTGTTGTTTGTCAGGTAGGACAGCGCGGCTTCGAGTCCGGTGACGCCGGTGCGTGCGATGTTGGTGAGGTATTGTCCACTCGCGTAGAAGTTTGGAGTGACGACTTCAA
>CAZZLB010000712.1:0-1773 GCA_964654655.1 uncultured Rhodoferax sp.
TCAAAACTTCCTCTCCTTGTCCACGTTCAGCGCCGCCGCTCCCAGCTCGCTCCTGATCTCGTTGAACCTGGAGCACAGCCCGCAGAGGGTGACGGAGAACTTGCAGTTCCAATGCCTTTTGGAGTCGCGGAAGCGCCATGCCATCACAGCAATCCCCATGATCTGCTCCGGCGTCATCCCGGTGGAGAGCAGCGTCTTGGCCCCCTTCCCGTCACGGGGCAGAAATGCGCTGGGCGAGCCAAAGAACTCCTTGTAGCGGGCCATCCACAGGTCCACCAGTCTGCCGTAGTCTGTCATCGGGGACGACTTCTTCTGCCGGTGTTTTTCAATCACCGCCACGATTTCGTCCTCGGCAACGATCTTTCCGGCCAAGTCGTCTTTGTGAAGGTTGAACAGCTCCACAATCTCGCGCGCGGCGGCGCGGCTGTAAGGGGATTGCTTTGGGTCGGGCATGTTAGGCTAACGGTTGGTTGCAGAATCATTGTTCGAGGTATCAATTTGCACGTCACACGGCACCTCGTTTCCCCATATTGACCAGCCCATCCTTTGACGGCGAGCGAAGAGTTCCAGATACGGGCCGGGACTAACCTGCTCAACGATGTCTTGGAAAGCTTCCGGCTTTTTCGAGTGCTTACCCCTTGGCCACTCATACCAGCGACTTTTAGCCCGTCCCTTTGATTCGATTTGCAAGCGTTCCACCCATGCGTCGGTTTCCCCATTCACGCCTAGCAGCGGCTTCATTTTCTGCCATTGCGCGAGCGTCGGCACGGCGAGTCCGGTTTCCCAGTTGCTTTGCATCCCGCCGTGATTCACCGCGCCGTGCGCGCCGAGTGCCGCGCACATTTGAGCGGTTGTCTTTCCGGCAGCGATCCGCCTTTCGCGTAGCCATGCGCCGAACTCTTGCCATCCGTGGTTTTCCACGCGGCGGCAGAACAGCACGAACTCGACGTTGCTTGGATAGGCTCCACCCATGCCCTTGCCCATTGGTTTCTTGCACCATACGAGCGTTGCGGACTTCTCGAAGCCCCACGCCCGCGCTACGCGCAGCGCGGCCTCATAGAAGGCATCCGTTGTCCAGAGGTAGAGGTGCGCCCCATCCGCCGATACATCAGCGACTCTCAGCCTTTCGATTTCCGGCAGGGTCATTGTCTTGTATGGTGTCGGGTTCACGCCGATTTCATTCTCGCGCTTGCTCCGGCGATCCTTGGCGAACCATGCGGGGAAGTTCCCGATAGGCCATGGCGGGTCGGCCACGATACACCGGAACCTCGAACAAGACGCTGCATGGAACGCCGAGGAGCGTCCTTCTTGAAGTGGAGATTTAGGGTCGGCGTCCATGAGCTTATGCGTTACCACTTCTTGCCACCCGCCTTAGCGCGAGCTTCGTGCGTGTGATCGTGGCGGGTCTGGTTGTAAACTAGCTTCTCCATTACTGCCCCGCCGATGTCATAGCCGAATCCAGCGGAGTAATCGAGGATGCGGATGAGCGCATCGGCAAGCTCAACCTCCGCCATCTTCCGGTGCGGCAGCTTGTCATCCATCAAGTCCTTCCGCTCCCCTTCCATCGCTTCGGAGATTTCCGAGTGGATGAGGCAGAGCAGCTCGCCCTTGTTGCGCTGCAATCGGACACCATCCTTGTTGTGCCACCACTGGTGGTTTCCGGCATGAATCTTGCAGGCGAAAGTATTGAGCGCCGCTCCCATCAAGCTGACTGCCGATTTCAGGTCATTGAGCTTTGCGTCGCTGGATTCGTGAGAACTGCTATCCGTTGGC
>CAZZLB010000713.1:0-1773 GCA_964654655.1 uncultured Rhodoferax sp.
CCGGTCGGACCAGTCGGCCCCACGTTTCCGGTCGAAATCCACTTATTAACCGCAACCGCATAAAAATTCGCCGAAGCGCCCGCCAACAACGGAATACCAACCGACCCCGCATACCCGTCAATCGTCGATCCGCTTACCGCAAAAATCGTCGCTCTATTCGCGCCGTTATTTACAACCGCCAGCACCGTCCCAGGGATCGCTTGCGGCAACGTAATGCCCGCACCAACCGCCGCACAAGTCGTGATGTTCGTGATTGTATCCGTCACCAGCGGCGACGTGACCGCCGTTCCGCCAACTTTCGCAACAACGGACTGCGCAACCGACCATACAGGATGTGACGTGACGGTGTTGAGTTGCGTTCCGTCAGTAAGCCTATATCCGGGGGCAAAAGGATCGGGAGTGGTCATATCCGCCTTTTAGTATTGTAGCGTAGAAAGAACTGCTGTGCTTGTCGATGTCGCACAATACAGTGCGGAAGTCGATTTTGTAAGATCAATTGTCGTGCCCGTCGGCAACGCATAACCCGTCGTGCTGCTGACCCCTGACGGGCCGATGTAAATCGTTGAGCCTGACGTGTTCGACACGAAACGTCCTGCTTTCGAGCCCGTAACTGCCGCTAAAACCTGCACCGTGCCCGCCGTCGTGCAAGTCACCTGGGCTGTGGACGGTGTGCCACCCGCAAACGCCTCACAAATGCTCGGCGCATTCGGATCACAAACCGCCACACTGCTTTGAATACTTCCGTTCGGCGCAGCCCGCAACGCAGACCCAAACGCCAAAGCCCCGATCACAAGGGCAACTGTGAAAAGGAGCTTTTTCATGTAAATCCTCACGGAGAAAGGGAGATGGGGGCTTATCGCCCCCATGCAATTCTTAGTTGTAAGCCCAAGCGTAGGTCGTAGCGCCGCCCGTATTCGTGCAAGCCACAACGCGCGTCACCGCACCGGTCGCTGACACAGCCGAGCCATACGTGCCGGTCGCATAAGCCGTGCCATTGCTAACCGTAGCAATCGCGCCAAGGGTGCTTGCACCACAAGTCGGCAGCGCCGCAATCGTGCTCGTAGGCAGGATCAGATAGCTCGTAACCGTCGGAGCGGTCAGAACATAAGCCTTCAACTGCTGCGTCTGAATAACTTCGGTCTGCGGCTGCACACCGCCCGACAACATCGTATCAGCAGGGATCTGCTCTACACCCGTCAGTGGGTAGGTAACAGCATTCCCAGTAATCGGGCTGGAGGTCGCCAGTGGGTAGCCTGGAAACTGGCCTTGAGCATAAGCAGCAGTTGCGCCAACGAGCGCAAGCAAACTGCCATAAAGAGCAACTTTCTTCATCATTTGCCTCTTATGTGCGAGATCGCATTGCGCAAACCGTCACCTTGCGCGGGAGTTCCAACATTCTGTGTGACGCCAGATTGATAATCGGGATTTTCGCTTGGGACACGATCTTCCGACTCATAAACCGCATTGCCCTTCCGAGCAACCCTGCTAAAAACCCCATCCTCACCCAATTCATAACTGAAAGAGTGGTGGATTGTGCCAGCGCGTGACCCTCTAACAGGTCTTTCCGCGAGGACTTTTGCGCTATTCTTTTCGTTCGCCATGGCCTCTGGCCCTTTTCCTATCCGCAACAATGCCAAGAGCGCCATTTACAGGGCGGCGCTTACAATCCTCGCCCGACCGGCGCAAAAAGTCAACCAACTCCCCAACAAAAGTGGATCAAAACTGTGAAAAATGGGCCTGAGACACCAACAGCTTCAACACATTATGCAAAAC
>CAZZLB010000714.1:0-1773 GCA_964654655.1 uncultured Rhodoferax sp.
AGCGCGGAGTCTGTTCAGGAGGAAAGGTATCCCAACCTCATTTTCGGGTGCTGAATTCCTTGGCTAACCGTTTTGCTTCCGCGATCTGCTTTGGAGTCATGTCTCGCGCCAGAATCCCAAGGGCTTCCTTGACGTTTTCATCCCCACCTCTCCCTGCAAGGCTGAACCACTTGTATGCTTCCACAAGGTTTTGGGTCACTCCATCGCCTTGTGCATAGCAGTTGGCGAGGCGGCCCTGGGCAATTGCATCGCCTTGTTCTGCTGATTTACGCACCCATTTCAGAGCTTCCACCATGTCCTTTGCCACGCCATCTCCTCGCGCATAGCAGCAGCCCAGATTGAATTGCGCTCCACTGTGTCCTTGATCCGCTGCCAAGCAATAGAGCTTTACGGCTTCGGCCATGTCCTGAGCAACGCCGTATCCTTGTTCGTAGCACACACCCAGTTGGAATTGGCCTCCGGCGAATTTCTGTTCCGCTGATTTCCGAAACCATTTCACAGCTTCGGCAGTGCTCTCGGCAACACCTGTGCCTTGAACGTAGCAGCCTCCGAGAGCCAGTTGTGCTTCTGCAATTCCCTGCTCCGCTGATTTACGACACCACCTCACGGCCTCGGCTTGGTCCTTCTTCACGCCTTGGCCATTTGCGTAGCAACAACTGAGGATGTATTGGGCCTTAGCTTGTCCTTGGTCGGCGGCTTTGCGATACCATCTCAGCCCTTCCGCCTCGTTCTTGGCCACGCCTTCACCCAGGAAGCAGCAGATCCCCAAGTGGCATTGAGCGGCAGCGTGGTTTTGCTCCGCAGCTTTGCGGAACAATTTCACTGCCTTGGAAACATCCTTGGTGACGCCATCGCCGTTGTAGTAGCGGAGACCCAGGACGAACAGAGCTTCTGCATCCTCTTGCTCAGCGGCCTTGGAATTGGGCGAACCCGCGAACCCGGCAGCAATCAACACGAGGCAGCAGTATAGGCAAAGACTCTCCAGCCTCGCGACCCACCTCAAATCTTGTTGGGTGTGCAACGCAAATTACGCCCCCTGTGTTTTCTTCCCGGCGTAAACGCACGAACATACTGGGGTTACGATGAGCAGCAGCCAGAACAAGATCTTTTCCGTTGGCACTCTCCACGGATAGCGACCATCAATGAGGTCGATGTTCGTTTTATAATCACCAAAATGCATCTTCGCGAGAAGTATCCATGCTTCGAGCGAGTCCTTAAGTGCTTTGATGGGGTTCAAATAACCTGTAAGCACTGATTTCACTACCACTTCCATTAAACTCGCGTCGAAAGTTTGAATGTTGTAGTCCAAGGCGATCTTTGATGATCTTGAAAAGAAATCCGCGATATACCTCAATTCATTATCGTTGGTCATCGAATAGGCGCGATCAGAACACTCTTTGCATGTCTCATAACGACCAGACCGGAGACCCTGCAAGAGAACGACATAGGCTTTCGTGTTTGTGTCCAGCAACAGTGCGGATGAAATAAACGCCAGTATCACTCCGACGACTGCACCCACGACGGTGTATTGAATCTGCTTGGATGTCATCGCTGCTCCTTGTTTTCGCGCGACCGCCCTTTGCCTCGCAAAGCGTCGATCATCGTCTAATGCTGTAGAACCATAAAGAACCCGTCCTTGGGGCATTTGTAGGCCCCGATCCGGTCATACTGCTGAATCAGCCCACACTTGGGGCACTTGTAGGTGTAAACGGCTGCCATGACGATCCCCGCCGCAGCCAAGAGCAGAACCACTGAAACCAAACGCTTCATGAC
>CAZZLB010000715.1:0-1770 GCA_964654655.1 uncultured Rhodoferax sp.
TCGGGCCTGGTCACCGCTGGCGAGCGCTACAACAAGGTGGTGGACATCTGGGGCAAGGCTGGCGATGAGGTCTCCAAGACCATGATGGCGCATCTCTCGCGTGAGCCGGTCATCGACCGTCACGGCAACAAGGTGCAGCAGGAGTCCTTCAATTCCATCTACATGATGGCGGACTCCGGTGCCCGTGGCTCGGCGGCACAGATCCGCCAGGTGGCGGGGATGCGTGGCCTGATGGCCAAGCCCGATGGCTCCATCATCGAGACGCCCATCACGGCCAACTTCCGTGAAGGCCTCAACGTGCTGGAGTACTTCATCTCCACCCACGGCGCTCGCAAGGGTCTTGCTGATACGGCCCTGAAGACCGCCAACTCCGGTTACCTGACACGGCGTCTGGTTGACGTGACACAGGATCTGGTGGTGACCGAGGACGACTGCGGCACCCACGGCGGTTACCTGATGCGCGCCATTGTCGAAGGCGGCGAAGTCATCGAGTCCTTGCGTGAACGCATCCTGGGACGCACTGCGGCTGACGATGTGATCCATCCGGAAAACCGCTCCGTGCTGGCCAAGGCTGGTGACCTGCTGGACGAGGATTTGATCGAAGAACTTGAAGCTGCAGGCGTGGATGAAGTCAAGGTGCGCACCGCACTGACCTGCGAAACCCGGTTTGGCATCTGCGCCAAGTGCTACGGACGCGATCTGGGCCGTGGTGGCCTGGTCAATGGTGGTGAAGCGGTTGGTGTGATTGCCGCGCAATCCATCGGCGAACCCGGTACCCAGCTGACCATGCGGACCTTCCACATCGGGGGTGCCGCCTCACGTGCAGCGATTGCGTCGAGCGTGGAAGCCAAGTCCAACGGCAATATCGGCTTTAACGCGACCATGCGTTATGTGACCAATGGCAAGAAGGAACTGGTGGTGATTTCCCGCTCCGGTGAAATCATCATTCACGACGAACATGGTCGCGAGCGCGAACGCCACAAGGTACCCTACGGCGCCGTGCTGGCAGTGAAGGCTGACCAGAGCATCAAGGCGGGCACTATTCTCGCCAACTGGGATCCGCTGACGCGTCCCATCATCACAGAATTCGCCGGCAAGGCCCGTTTTGAAAACGTGGAAGAAGGCTTGACAGTGGCCCGCCAGGTCGATGAAGTGACCGGTCTGTCGACCATGGTCGTGATCGATCCGAAGCGGCGCGGTGCGGCCAAGGTGGTGCGTCCGCAAGTCAAGCTGATTGACGCTACCGGCAACGAAGTAAAGATTCCCGGAACCGACCACTCCGTGACCATCGGCTTCCCGGTGGGCGCGCTGGTGCAGGTTCGCGACGGCCAGGACGTGGACCCGGGTGAAGTGCTGGCCCGTATCCCGATCGAAGGCCAGAAAACGCGCGATATTACCGGCGGTCTGCCACGCGTGGCCGAACTGTTCGAGGCACGTTCACCCAAGGACAAGGGCGTGCTTGCCGAGATGACCGGCACCGTGTCCTTTGGCAAGGAGACCAAGGGCAAGATTCGCCTGCAGATCACCGACCCGGATGGTCTGGTCTGGGAAGAACTGGTGCCCAAGGAGAAGAGCATCATCGTGCACGAAGGCCAGGTCGTGAACAAGGGCGAAAGCGTGGTTGACGGTCCGGCAGATCCGCAGGACATCCTGCGTCTGCTGGGTTCCGAAGAACTGGCGCGTTACATTGTTGACGAAGTGCAGGACGTGTACCGCTTGCAGGGTGTGAAGATCAACGACAAGCACATCGAGGTGATCGTTCGCCAGATG
>CAZZLB010000716.1:0-1770 GCA_964654655.1 uncultured Rhodoferax sp.
AATCTGCAGTCTCTGTCATGCTTTTTTCGGTCATTATAAGTTGTTTTCGGAGGTTGCTGTTCATGCTTTTTAGTGAAAATCTCGGCGATTTTCATTATTGATTTTTCAGAAATTACGACGCTATTTGAAGACAAGAGATTGATGACATTTAGCTTGTCAGGCATGCCCAGATTGATACCGGAAATGTTGCGGAAAGACTTGCTTGTGTTGTTCTCTTCGCGATCAAAGATTACGCAGATTTTGCCGGTTGCTTTTACATTTTCTAGGATCTCTACGGCCTTGGCTGTCTTTGGCTCAGAGATCTCGAGGTTTTCGACCACGATTGCTTTTTTGCCGCGAAATGCTTCGCCAACCGAGTTAAGGATAGCCTTTTTCTTCAGATTCTTATTGATTCTGACGTGGAAGTTTTGGTCTGAGCTTGGGCCAAATGTGACGCCGCCGCCGACCCAGAGAGGAGATCTGGTCGAGCCATGTCTGGCGCGTCCAGTGCCTTTCTGTTTCCATGGTTTCTTGCCACCACCACTTACCTCAGATCGATCCTTTGTGTTTGCGATTGGGTCACGCAGAGCGTTTCTGAGATAACTGATATATTGTGAAAGTGCAGGAGCAGAAATTTCAACATCAAAGGCCGCTGGCAAATCCAGATCTCTTACTTTCTCACCTTTTTGATTTAAAACTGCTACCTTCATGATTCCTTTGATATAGGACTTATTGGTCCCATGTGTCTTATAAGTCCTATTTGCTCACAATTCTAAGAATGCCTTTGTTTGGTCCTGGGATTGCACCAGAGACAAGCAAGATGTTCTTGTCAGCGTCGACAACGCGCAGATTCTTGACCGTGACTGTTGTATGACCCATGTGTCCGGCCATATGACGACCAAGGACAACGCGCTGAGGTTGCTGAGCACCGATCGAGCCTGGTTCGCGAACATTATTGCCACCGTGTCCTTCTGGACCACGCTTGAAACTGTGTCTCTTGATCGTGCCAGCAAAACCTTTACCTTTGCTCGTGCCGGTCACTTCGACGACATCGCCAGCTACAAATTCGTTTTCGAGCTCTGCACCTTTTTTGTAGCCATCGATTTCGTCAACGCGAAATTCAGTTTTGCGAATAACTTTTTCCTTTGTATCTGTCTTTTTGATAGCCGCAACCTGAACTGATTTGTAGCCATCAGAATCGACTGATTTAACCTGCGTGATCTGACATGACAAAAGAGAAACAATAGTCACTGGGACCATCTTACCTTCTGCGTCAAAGACGCGTGTCATACCAACTTTTTGAGCTAAACCAAATTTCATAACTTTTCACAAACTAAACTTTGCTGTGGATCATTCTCGCCATATTGCGAGAAGATATCCATAGCTGTCATTGAGATATCTCAAACAACAGACTAACACTAACTCAAATTGTCTCAAAAGTCAACCAACACGTAAGGATAACGAATTGCCCAAATAACCAATGACTAATATCGGTTCATCCTTGATTCGTCATTTAGCTTATTCGCTATTCTTATGTGCGTGATTACATTTTGATTTCGATATCGACGCCGTGAGGAAGATCAAGATTCATGAGTGAATCGATCGTCTTTGGACTTGGATTCATGATATCGATCAATCGCTTGTGCGATCGCATCTCGAACTGCTCGCGAGCGTCCTTATGAACGTGGGTGGAGCGAAGAACGGTAATCTTGTTCTTCTCTGTTGGTAGCGGGATTGGACCAGCTACTGTAGCTCCAGAGCGAAGCGCGGTTTCGATAATCTGCTCAGCAG
>CAZZLB010000717.1:0-1765 GCA_964654655.1 uncultured Rhodoferax sp.
TTATCCATTAAATTGATGATGTTTTTACAGACATTTACAGATTTTTTATATATTCTCTCCCTTATAATTTTGTAACTATTCAGCACAATAAATATATTATTATTTAAAAAAGTTCTTGACAAGGTTTTTCGTTGAATTTTTCAAAATCAGGTTACTTGACAGACAAAGGCAGAAGTTAATGCTTATAGAGGTAAAAGACGATTTATGCTTATAAAAATAAGCAGCATAAGCCCTTTCCTGTCAAAATTTTATAATGCCTTTAACGGCATTATAGTGAGATAAATTCCGTTTTAAAAACCTGTGTTATATAATGATTCTAAAAAACACAGGGATACAGGATGACAGCCAATCATATAAATGTCGAAGAAACTATTCAACGAGTAAAAGACCTTGTCGCCAAGGAGAGCGATCTGTCACCGGCGCTCAAGGCAAGCATCGATATGTTGCTGCTTCTTGTTTCAATTTTAGTAAACCGGCTTGGACTCAACAGTAAAAACAGCAGCAAGCCGCCATCAACCGATCCTAATCGCACTAAGAAGCCGAGAACGAATAATAACCGAAAACCCGGAGGACAACCGGGTCATGATGGAAAGACACTACGGAAAGTTGATAATCCGGATCAGATAAAAAACATACCCATAGATCGAAACACTCTGCCGAAAGGTCAATATCATAAAGCCGGATTTGAATCCAGACAAGTTATAGATATTGACATCGCCGCCGTGGTAACGGAATGGCGAGCGGAAATACTCGAAGACAGTCATGGGAAGCGGTATGTTGCTCCTTTTCCGGAAGGTGTTACCCGACCGGTTCAATATGGCATCGGAGTCAAAGTCAATGCCGTTTATATGTCACAGTATCAGTTGATCCCCTATAATCGTATTGAGGATCATTTCGAGGATCAAATGAAGATTCCGATCAGCTCTGGCTCAATTCTCAATTTCAATCAGGATGCTTTTGAACGTCTGGAATTCTTTGAAAACTGGGTTAAAAATCAACTTTCGGTATCCGATTTGATCCATTGCGATGAAACCGGCGTCAATATCGGTGGAAAACGAAATTGGCTGCACTCCACATCAAATGATAAATTGAGTCATTATTATCCTCATACCAAAAGAGGGTGTGATGCTCTGGACGAAATAGGGATACTGCCCTTGTATAAAGGAATCATCTGTCATGACCACTGGAAACCGTATTATCAATACGGTGGATTGCATTCGCTGTGTAATGCCCATCATTTACGGGAACTCGAAAGAGCCTGTGAACAGGACGGACAGCAGTGGGCATCCAAAATGGCCGAACTTCTAAAAGAAATAAACGAAGTGACCCGTTCTGCAGGAGGACGCCTTGAAACTGCGAAATCAGAAATGTACCGGAAACGATATCGCGACCTGCTGCGTGAAGCAGAAATAGAATGCCCTGCCCCGGATGAGACGAAAAGAAAAGGGGGCAGGGGGAAAATGGCCAGGTCAAAATCCAGAAATCTTCTGGAACGGCTTCGTGACTTTGAGAACGATGTGTTACGATTCATGGATAATGAAATTGTGCCTTTCTCAAACAATCAGGCTGAAAATGATCTGCGAATGATCAAGGTTCAACAGAAGATATCAGGCTGCTTTCGATCAATGGCGGGCGCTAAAATTTTTTGCCGCATCCGTAGCTATCTGTCCACTTGTCGAAAACAAGGCGTTGCTGCTACTGATGCATTACGTATTTTATTTGATGGCAAATGGCCTAAGTTTATGACCAATGCTGAATAGTTACA
>CAZZLB010000718.1:0-1761 GCA_964654655.1 uncultured Rhodoferax sp.
CCTCGTCGTAAGCGCTTGGGCAAGAGGGTTTTAGGGCTTATCTAAGCGCCATTCGGCTTATTAGCCCCAATGCCTTTCGCAAATTCACGGCTAAAGGAATTTGAAGGAGACAGGTCCTTCGGTGTATTCGTTTTTCATGAGTCTGGGCCACCTCCTGACGGGTTGGCGAACCTTGCGCGGGCAGGAGCGGGCGCGCCGCTTGGGAGTCAGACATCTGCCCGCTTGGCGGTAGAAGCGATCGGCCAACTCCTGCTTTTGCCACTCTTGCAAAATATCGTCACCCAGGGCCAGTGTCAGCCACAGCGGTCGCAGCAGTTCCAAGAGCTTGGGAAAGCTGATGCGCAACACCGGAACTTGGCCGGCGGCCGCTCGGTCTCGCTCCTTGGCCAGCAACGATGCTGCCAGCAGCAGCGCCGCGATCTCCTGCGCTGCCGTGGTCACGGTGTGAGACTGCAACAGAGTGCTCTTGCGCAGCTGCCCTTTGAGTTCCCTGTAAAACAACTCGTGCTCCCAACGCTTGGCGTAGAGTTCCACCAGTTCCGACGCCGGGGCCATCTTGGGGTCCAGCAAGCTCGTCCAGAGCCGTAATTCGGTCGGGCGGTGGCCCTTGCGGTGCAACTGCACCCGAATTTCCCGCAATTCCAACCATTCCACGATCTGGCGCGGCTTGCCCTTCTGCCGCACCGGCACCCGGATCAGCCGACTCCCATCTTGGAAGCGCCGCAGCACCTGGGCCTTGATCTGGGTGCGGGCTCGAACCAAGAGGTGACTGCCCACACGCCGACACGCCTTGAGGGCCTGTGCCACAAACGCCGCGCACCCCGAAAGCCGGTCGGCCAACAACAGCACCTGCTTGGGCAACTGCGCCAGCAGACTCAACGAGAGTTGCCACTCCGACTGCCCGTGGTGCCCGATGGCGGCCGCCAGCGGATTGTGCAGGCCCAACTCCAACAACACACTGGTCGTTATCTTGGCGAAGGCCGCCCGCCCGCGGCGGGTCTTGGCCTTGCCCAAGGCCTGGTTGTTCTGAGGCGTGTTGCTCACGCTAAACTGCGTGCCGTCCAAAGCGGTCAAACGCCACCCCCGCCAGTAGGCCTCTGGGTGCCGCCGCCGGTTGGCCAGTGGACGCAACACCCGCCGCATCAGATCGGCGAACACCTCCCAGGGCAGCCGCGCGCGGCGATGGGAGCAGCCGCTCTCGTTGAGACTATCTTCGCAGAGCAGCGCGAAATGTTCGGCTAGCGTTCCGGTGGGGTGCATGACGTGAAAGACCAGTGCACTGAGCAGGGCCATCAGGGGCACGCGGGGCTTACGCCCCCGCCGGGGGCCAACGTCCAACAGGGAGGCCGCCCCCAACAGTTCACGAAAGGCAGCCAGAAATCCTGCGCGGGCAATGGGCTCGCGGGCAGTCGCTTTGGCTGGTTGTTTGGCTCGTCGATGACGTATCGAGCGCTTAACAGAACGCTTGGAATGTTTTCGCATTCCAAGGGTAAATACATGTCACCTAAATTTGTACAAGGAAAAAATTGCCTAGTAGCTCCTGAATTTGCGAAAGGCATTGCGGTTAAGCCGAGAAGTTCAATTGGATTGTCTCCTCGGAAGGAAAATCCATCCTTCTCAGCTCGCCATGAATCCTGGGCCTTGTCATAAGCCAAGTTGAAGCCTTCTCGTCGTAGTAACACGAGACACGTATTAAACACATTTGGATAGCTACTCAATTGTGACATAAATCACCTGATCGGGGTAACGGCACCCGTGCGG
>CAZZLB010000719.1:0-1759 GCA_964654655.1 uncultured Rhodoferax sp.
GCCGCTGGTGCTGGCGGCTTGAGCCAGGCCGTTGTGGCCACCGCAGCTCCTGCTGCTGAGGCAGAAAGAAAAAATCCGCGCCGCGAGGCTTTGGCTTGATTGTTTGGCATCCTGGTCTCCGACAAATGTAGATCTTATGCAACCCACTTCATAGTGTAGGTACATCAGCGCCGCACCACAACGAAAACCAGGCCGAAGTGACCTAGGGCAAACCCGGATTCACTTGACGGCCATGCGCCTCAGACGATGGGAAACAAACCACAGGCCCGCAACCGTCAACACCACACAAACCAGGAAGGGCACGGCGAATTGCAGCAGCGTCAGGTCCTCGCCCTTGATGACGCGCGTCATCAGGGTATTCTGGGCCAGCGCCGGAACCCACAAATGCCAGGGCGCCTCACCGCCCTGATTGAGCAAGGTCATCAAGGGCAGTAAGGAAATACCCAGTACCAGGACGGTTGCGCTGGCCTGCGCCTCCTTGACGCTCTTGCAAACAATCGAGATCGCCATCAGTAAGGCCGACAAGGCGGCTGCAAAAGGCAGCAAGAGCAACAGGAACAACACCACCTCGCGCGAGCCAAACTGAAACATGGCCTGCAGCGTATCGCTGCGCAACAGCCATTGCGCTGGCAGAAAACTCAGGCAATTGAGCAGCGCTACCAGCATGCCGACACTGGCCACGGCGCCCCACTTGCCCAGCACGAGTGCCAGCGCAGGAGCCGGGTTCATGACCAGCGGCTCCAGCGACCCGCGCTCGCGCTCGCCCGCCGTTGAATCCATGGCCGCATTGAGCGCCCCGTACAACACCGCCATCATGACAAAGAAGGGCAACATGCCGGTAAGCTGCGCGGCGCGCGTCTGGGTGCTGGCCAGATCGCGCTCCTGCACCTGCACGGACTCCAGCACCGCGCCCGAAACACCGCGTGTGGCCAGCGTCAGGCCGGCACGTTCGCGGTTAAAACCGCTCAGCAATTGCAGCACGCGCGGCAGCGCAGAACTGCTTTGCCGGTTCGCGCTGTCGCTGACTACCTCCACCACCGGTGCCTCGCCACGCTCGATGGCCAACTCAAAATCGCTCGGCAGCAGGACCACCGGATCACCCAGTTTGGACGACCGCAACATCGCCTCAAAGTCCGCTGGCGCTTCCCTCACCACCCAGGTCTGGCGTTCCAGAAAGTTCTGCAGGCTCGGTCCATGGGTCAAACCGCTGACGAAGACCTCGCGCTTTTCAGCGTGTTCCTCCATCGACGCAATAAAGCCCGACAGGGCGATCAGAATCAGCGGGCCCATCACGACGCCCGACAACAACACGCCCAGCATGGTGCGCTTGTCGCGCAGGGAGTCGATGATCTCTTTGCGGAAAACAGCCCGCACGACGCTCATGAAGTTCATGCGCTTGCTCCCGACTGCGTCAACTCCACCGGAACAAAGGCCAGTTGGACGAAGGCTTCCTCAAAATCCGCTTTCCCGGTCCGCTCCAGCAACTCCGCTACCGTACCACTGGCAACCGATCGCCCGTGCGCCACCACCACCACGCTGTCACACAGGCGCTCGACTTCCTGCATGATGTGGGTTGAAAAGACAATGCATTTACTGCCTCCTTCCGGTGAACGCAGCAGGCGCAGCGAGTCACGCAGTGCACGCGTCGCCAGGACGTCAAGCCCGTTGGTGGGTTCATCCAGCACGATATTGGCCGGGTCGTGCACCAGCGCGCGCGCCAGGGCCGTCTTCATCCGTTCTCCCTGGCTGAAGCCCTCGG
>CAZZLB010000720.1:0-1755 GCA_964654655.1 uncultured Rhodoferax sp.
GCAGGGGGTCGTGCATTTGCTCCTTGCTCAGCAACTCGTACAGGATGGCGGCCTTGATGCCGTCAATGCCAAGCCGGCTTTTGAGGTGACTGGAAAGCGTGCGCGAGCCGCGCGGATGCTGCACTTCGGACAGCACCCGCTGCGGGCTCAGCGCCGGCAGCAGATCGAGCTCGAAGGTGGCACTGCCCCGCGCCAGGATGTCATCGCGCAGCAGGCTGGATGCGGCATAGATCAGGCTGCCCTCGACGCCGCTGGCGGTGGCCACAAATTCGCCCTTGCGGGCAAAGCGCAGACCTTGCGAATTGCGCAGCGTGATCGCTACCGATTTGAAGGCCTGGCCGGCGAAGCGGGTCGCGAAGTGCTCGCTCCAGCCACCCTGCACATCGAATCCGCAATTGGCTGGCAGCAGGGGCGCCACATCCACGCCTTGCGCCGTCAGCAAGGGCACCCAGGCGCCGTTTGACCCCAGGCGCGACCAGCTACCGCCACCGAGCGCCAGCAGCGCGGCGTCGGCCTGCACCTGCAGCGGACCCTGGGGACCTTCGAAGCTGAAGCTATTCGGACCTGCTGCCAGACCCGATGGATCGATGGCCGTCCAGCGATGCCGCATATGGAATTGCACGGCCGGGCCAGTCGCAGGATGGCGCAGGCGCTGCAGCCAGGCACGCAGCAGCGGCGCCGCTTTCATGTCGGCCGGAAAGACGCGACCCGAGGTGCCGACAAAAGTGTCTATGCCCAGCGTGGCAGCCCAGGCGCGCACTGCCGCAGCGTCAAAGTCCCGCAGCAGGGAAGCGATCTCTGCCTGCCGCTTGCCGTAACGCGAGACAAAGAGTTCGTTTGGCTCGGAGTGCGTCAGGTTCAAGCCACCCTTGCCGGCGAGCAAAAACTTGCGCCCGACCGACGGCATGGCATCAAACAGATGAACCTTCATACCAGCGCCGGACAAGACCTCGGCGGCCATCAATCCGGCCGGACCGGCGCCCACCACCAGTACGGTCTTCATGCGCCCTCCTCCAGTTCAACGAATCGGCCCTGCGCCGTGAGAAAGGCAGCCCTGACCTTGGCGCCGGGGTAGATGGCGCGCAGTGCCCGGCGGTAGCCGTGCAACTGCGCGCGCAGATCAGGATCGTCTTGCGGGGACGCGGCAGACTTGTAGTCCAGCACCCACCACTCGCCCTCGTGGCCTGCGTCGCGGCGCTGCAGCAGGCGGTCCATCCGGAGCAACTGCCCGCCGAAGTGCAACTCGACTTCATTGCCTGACCAGGCCAGCACGGCCGGATCCCAGGCCCAGGCTGCGTCGCCCTGCAAAATGCACTCGGCCATGGCGGCAGCGGCCGCGCCTTGCTGCGCTGAGAGCTGAAACTCGCGTGCTGCTGCAAGCGTGTTCGCGACACAGACCTGGCCCCACTCCAGCATGCGGTGCATGGCTTTTCCGATCCGGCGCTCTGTCGATTCGAGTTCCGCCACAGGCAAGGCAGAAGCCTGCCCCGCAGGCGCTGCGGGCAAGGTCTTGAGTTCAAGCACGGGATCGCCAGACCCGGCGCCTGAGCCTGCGGACGACGCAGCCACTTCGACGCTCAGACGCGGCACCAATTCGGTTTCCAGCAGACGTTGCCACCAGCTGCGCCCGGAGCGCCGGTGCGGCGCTATGCTGGAGAGCACCAGGTTGGCGCGAGCCCGGGTAAGCGCCACATACAGGGCGTTCAATTCCTCACGCTGACGCTCGACGCGCTCTGCCGCCAGCGTGGCCACGGC
>CAZZLB010000721.1:0-1755 GCA_964654655.1 uncultured Rhodoferax sp.
CCATCTCGCGATTGGTGCTGCCAGCGCGGATCATCATGCCAAGGCGTGTGCGCGTGAACACCAGGTACATGCCCAGCGCCAGCAGCAGGCACACTGCCGAAATGAAGAGCCGGTACACCGGGTAAGTCATCAAGTCGCTCAGGGGCAGCGTGCCGGCCAGCATGGCAGGTGGCTGCACACCGTGGACATCATCACCTACCAGCATGCTGCGCAGCTCCTCAAAGACCAGGATCAACCCATAGGTCATGAGTACTTGCTGCAGGTGCTCACGTTCGTACAGAAAGCTGAAGAAGGCCCACTCCAGCACGTAGCCCATGATCACTGCCAGCACCAGGCCGACCAGCAAGGTGGCAAAGAAGCCGCCGCCAAAAGTGGCCGCCACGACAGGCGCCAGCGCGTACGCCATGTAAGCGCCAATCATGTAAAAACTGCCGTGCGCCAGATTGATGACCCCCATGATGCCGAAGATCAGGGTCAGGCCCGACGCCACCAGGAACAGCAGCAAGCCGTACTGCAGCGAATTCAGGCACTGGATCAGGAAGGTGATCAGGTCCATGGATCCAGTGAGCAGCGCTTAGTCTTACATTTTGCAGCCGCGCGCCGGATCGGCCAGGCCCTTGATGGCGACGCTGACCAGCTTGTTCTCCTTGCCAGTGACCTGACGCAGATAGATGTCCTGCACCGGGTTGTGCGCCTTGGACAACATGAAGGGGCCACGTGGGCTGTCGATCTTGGCTTTTTCAACTGCGCTGGCAAACTCGGCCTTCTTGCTCAGATCGCCTTTGACCGCCGCCGCGCCAATGGCCAGAATCTGTGCCGCGTCGTAGCCTTGCACTGCGTAAACGTCAGGTTGCATCTTGTAGGTCTTGGCGTAGGCCAGCCGGAACGCGTTGTCGCGCGCTGTGCCCAGGCTGTCGGCGTAGTGCAGCGTGGTGAACAGGCCGTCGGCGTCGGCACCCTGGGCGTCGAGCGTACCGTCGGTCAGGAAACCCGCGCCATACAGTGGAATGCTCTTCTTCAGACCCGCTGCGGCATAGTCCTTCACGAACTTGACCGCAGCACCGCCAGCGAAGAAGGTGTAGACGACGTCAGGCTTGAGCGAGGCAATCTCGGTCAGCAAGGCCTGAAACTCCACGCCGGGGAATGGCAGGCTGAGATCCTTGACGATCTGGCCACCACCCTTCTCGAATGCTTCGCGGAAACCCTTGACCGATTCGTCTCCCGCAGCGTATTTGTGGGTGATGGTCACGGCTTTCTTGGCGCCCTTCTTGATTGCCACTTCGCCCATGGCGTAGGCCGGCTGCCAATTGCTGAAGGAACTGCGGAAAATGTTGGGCGCGCACATGGCGCCGGTCACGATATCGGCGCCGGCGTTGGGGACGATCAACAGGGTGTTGGTGTCCTTGGCGACCTTGGCCATGGCCATGGCAACGCCGGAGTGCACCGTGCCCACCAGCACATCGACGTTGTCGCGCTTGACCAATTTGTTGACGTTGTCGGTGGCCTTGGACGGGTCCGACTCATCGTCGACCTTGACGAATTCGATTTCGCGGCCAGCGAGCTTGCCACCCTGTTCCACTACCTGCAGCCTGAAGCCGTTTTCGATGGCGATGCCGAGTGCGGCGTAAGTGCCGGTGTAGGGCAGCATCAGGCCGACCTTGATTTTGGCTGGCGTCTGGGCCATGCTTAAAGATGCGGCCATGGCGCAGGCGGCAAGCAGGGTGATGCGATGTGCTTTCATGAGAGCTCTCCTCG
>CAZZLB010000722.1:0-1745 GCA_964654655.1 uncultured Rhodoferax sp.
CCAACTTCGAGGACAGCCGCCTGAGCCGGCCCGATGGCGGTGCGTCGATCGAGATCAAAGACATCACCGAAATCATCCGCGAAGCAATCTAGCCGAGGACACAAAAGTGGAATTTGGACTCTTACAGCAGCAATGGAACACGCAGAACGTGTTTCGTCCGGCGGACGACAACATGGGCGACGTGATGATCATCGGTGGCGGCATCAGCGGCATCCAGTCCGCACTCGATTTGTCAACCGATGGTTACAAGGTCTATCTGGTCGAGAAGTCGCCGACCATCGGCGGCAAGATGTCGCAGCTCGACAAAACCTTCCCGACCAACGACTGCTCGATGTGCATCGAGTCGCCGAAGTTCATCGAAACCGACCGCGCGCCCAACATCCAGTTGATGACCTACACCGACGTGGACAGCGTCGAGGGTCAGCCCGGAGACTTCACGGTCACGCTGCTGAAAAAGCCGCGCTACGTCAACGCCGACAAGTGCACCGGATGCACCGCCTGCGTCGAGCGTTGCCCGGTCAAGATCCCCGATCCCTTCAATCAGGAACTGTCGCTGAACAAGGCCGTGCACATCTACTTTGCGCAGGCCGTGCCGCTGGTCACCTACATCGACGACAGCTGCCTGTTCCTGAAAGACAAGACCTGTTCCATCTGCCAGGCGGTCTGCGAAAACGATGCCATCGACTTCAGCCAGAAGCCCGAGAAGATCAAGGTCAAGGTCGGCGCCATCATCCTGTCGCCCGGCTACGAAACCTATAACCCGCTGCCGCGCAACGATTACGGCTACGGCGTGTTCAAGAACGTCGTCACCAGCCTGGACTTCGAACGCCTGCTGTGCTCTACCGGACCGCACGAAGGGCAGATCCTGCGTCCGTCCGACAAGAAGCATCCGCACAAGATCGCCTGGATTCACTGCGTCGGCTCGCGCCAGGTGAATCCGGACGGCGCCAACAGCTACTGCTCCGCCGTGTGCTGCTCGTACACGCAAAAGCAGGTGATTCTGGCCAAGGACCACCTGCCGGAGATGCACGCCAAGATTTTCCACAACGACATCCGTTCCTACGGCAAGGACTTCGAGCGCTTCTACCAGCGCGCGCAGAATCTGCCCGATGTGCATTTCATCCGCAGCTACGTCTCTGTTGGCAGCGAAGATCCGGTGACCGGCGACGTCTCGATCCGCTACACCACGCCGGACGGCGTGGTCGAGGAATTCTTTGAACTGGTGGTGCTCTCGGTCGGCCTGGCCCCACCCAAGGATGCCCAACGCTTTTCCAAGGTCTTTGGCATTGAGCTGAATCAACACGGCTTTTGCAAGGTCGAGCCTTTCAACCCGCTGCAAACCAGCCGGCCGGGCATCTTCACCAGCGGCGCCTTCCAGGGGCCCATGGACATTCCCGAGTCGGTGATGGGAGCCAGCGGTGCCGGCGCCCAGGCCGCGAACCTGCTCAAGTCGCGTCGCGGCCAACTCTCGACGGACCGCGTCTATCCGGTGGAAAAAGATGTCTCGCAAGAGGAAGCCAAGATCGGCGTCTTCGTCTGCCGCTGTGGTGCCAACATTGGCAGCGTCGTCGATGTGCCGGATGTCGCCCGGTACTCGGCGGATCTGCCGGGCGTGGTTCATGTGGAAGATTCGCTGTTTGCCTGTGCCACCAATACCGCCCAGGCGATCTCCGACACCATACGCGACAAGGGGCTGAACCGGGTGGTGATTGCCGCCTGCACGCCGCGCACGCTCGAGCCGCTGT
>CAZZLB010000723.1:0-1742 GCA_964654655.1 uncultured Rhodoferax sp.
GCCCCAGCATCGACACGCTGGCGCCCACCGAGCCATTCATCGGCGCCAGCAGTACCCCCAGTCCCAAGCCGGTGAGTTGGGGAGCCGCGCCCGTGAGGGACAAGGCTCTGCGACCGACCTTGAACAGGATTTCGGAAAGCGGCAGGCGATTCAGCAACACGCCCATCAGCACATACAGCGGCAACGCCTGCAACAGATCATGTTCCAGCAGGCCGATGATCCGGTAGGGCAGCGCCGTCAGCACCGGCAGCGTGAAGGCGCCGAAGGCAATGCCGCCCAGGGCGAACGCCAGGGCCGAGGCGATCAGCGCCAGCCAGGCCGGAATGCCGGTGGCGAGCACGATCAGGGCCAGGAGCGGAAACATGCCGAGGCCGATGGCCTCCATCAGCGGTTGCCCCGCTCATCGCCGAAGCCGTCGATCAGGGCCTGCAACAACACCATGAGTGCCAGTAGCCACAAGCCGGCCTTGACCAGAAAATATCCGGGATTGTAGGTATCGGGAAAGCCTTCCAGTTGCCTCAATGCTTCCCATACCGAAGGTGCGCTGGCCGCAAGGATGAACAGCGACCACGGGATCAGCACCAGCGTCGGCGCCAAACGCGCGATACGCAGGCGCCAGGCGTGTGGCAGGCGGTGGGCAAGGGCGTCTGTTGCAAGATGGGTGCGTTGCCGGGTGGCATGCGTCAGCGCGAGGCTGACATACAGCGCAAACAACACCTGTGCCAGATCGTTGGCCTCGCGCGAGTACGCTTGCACCACATCACGCAAGGGCCATTGCAGAAACAGCAGCACGGAAACCGGCAACACCAGCAGCGCGCCGTAACGCATCACCTTGCCAAGCAAATCATCCAGCCGTGCGAGCAAGCGAAGCCATGTGCCGGCCAGTCTATCCCTCATGGCGCTTGGCGGAATGCATCCTGGTCGAGGCGTACCGGTCGGTTCATGGCGAAATTCAGTCCGCTTTCCAACATTCGGCGGAGTCTACAGGGCTTTCAGCTCGAATTGACGCAGGGGCGCGTTCGGGGTGCCCGTCCGGGTTTGCGGCATTTCTTTCGGCTGCCCCCTTGAAGAGTCGGCCATATGCCCCTATTATTAGCACTCGTTGGCGATGAGTGCTAATAGATACCCCGCGCCCGACTCAGACTGCGGCCTGCCCGCACCGGCTTTTTTCCGTACCCATCCAGCTCAAGAGGAGATCAATCCCATGAAAATCCGTCCCTTGCATGACCGCGTGATCGTCAAGCGTCTCGAAGAAGAGAAGAAAACCGCTTCCGGCATCGTCATTCCCGACAACGCCGCCGAAAAGCCCGATCAGGGCCAGATCATCGCCGTGGGCAACGGCAAGATTCAGGACGACGGCAAGGTTCGTCCGATGTCGCTCAAGGTTGGCGACCGCGTGCTGTTCGGCAAGTACTCCGGCCAGACCGTCAAGGTCGATGGCGATGAGCTGCTGGTCATGCGCGAAGAAGACATCATGGGCGTTGTTGAGCTCTGATCCCTACAGAATTAAAGGAGATACATACAAATGGCAGCTAAAGAAGTTCGCTTCGGCGATTCCGCGCGTCAGCGCATGGTCAATGGTGTCAATGTTCTGGCCGACGCCGTCAAGGTAACCCTCGGCCCGAAGGGCCGCAATGTGGTTCTGGAGCGCTCCTTCGGCGCCCCGACCGTGACCAAGGACGGCGTGTCCGTCGCCAAGGAAATCGAACTGAAGGACAAGTTCGAGAACATGGGCGCGCAGA
>CAZZLB010000724.1:0-1740 GCA_964654655.1 uncultured Rhodoferax sp.
CGCGCCCAGTGAGCGCAAACCCGCATCGAGCGAGCGCTTGCCGTCAAAGACAAAACTGCGCGGCGCCTCGGTCCAGCCACTGAGTGTGTACAGCACGTCCTTGTAGGCGTGCGCCGGATCGGCATGCACGCCGGCGGCCCCCGCAAAGGGCAAGGCGATGGATTGGCCGATGCTGTCGCCCGGTGCATAAAGACGCACACCGATCGACGTCCCGTCGCGAATGCTGGCGACCACGGCGTCACGATTCAGGGAAAAATGCTCCAGTACAGTATCTGGCGGTGGCATGGCGACGACTTGCGCCCGCGCCAGTTCAGGTTGCCTCAAATCGAGTTTGAGCACCCGGTTGCGTGGCGCGCCAATGTAGCTTGTGAAGTACAGATCGTCACCCCTGAGTCCGATCTGGGTGATCTTGTCACTGTAGCCGGCAATCTTTTTCCACGCGACGGCGGGCTTGCCAAGGTCGCCGACGCGGGCAACAAACAGGAAGCCTTCGGGCAGTGTGGTGTCCGTCGTGCGGGCCAGCATCCATTGGCTGTCAGGACTGAACACCAGGCCGCCGACATCCAGCGCGGCCAGGCCCAGATCGCGCGTCACGGTCGGGCCAAACACCGGCAGCGCTGTGGACACTGGCTGGCCGACTTTCAGCCACATGACGCGGCTGTCGAGAAAGGTTTCGGTCTCGGCCGCGCCGCTCTTGCGCTCTTGCAACTGGTTGTAGGTGAGGGACTTGCTGTCTGGTAGCCAGGAGACCAGCGCTTCTTGCACGCGCGGGATGGCCGAGCCTACCGTCTTGAGTGTCGCAACGTCGATGACATAGAGCGAGGCGTCTTCCGAGCCGCCAGCCGACATGCCATAGGCCACATGTTTACCGTCCCATGAGGGTACAAAGTAGTTGATCGCGTGCGGAACACCGGTGCGCTGTGACTCCAGCTCGGGGTCCACCAGCACCCTGTCGGCGCCGCTCAAACCGACGCGCATCATCAACTTGGACTGCCTCTGACCGCGTGGGCGTTTGAGGTAATAAATCCGATCCTGTGGCATGCGCAGCACGCTGCTGATGTTGTCGCCGCCTGCCTCGGAGCGGCTCTGTATGCTTTTGAGCAGATCATCGCGCAGATTGATGCGGTCAAGCGTCTGGCGCGTGCCTTCAGCCTGGGCACGCAGCCAGCTTTGCACTTCGGGACTCTTCACGTTTTCAAGATAGCGGTAGGGATCGTGCACGGTGACGCCGTGCAAGACCTGGGTCACATCTCGTACCGGTGCGATGGGCAGAACAACCGGGGCCGCGAAAAGCGTGCCGACCAGTCCTGCAAAACCAAGAAGTACGCCCGCCGGGCGGGCGATGGCAGAAAGAAAACGCATGGTGTGCCTGCGGCAGTTGAATGAATCAGAAATTCATTCTAGTGGCCGCGGCCCGGCGTTTACGGATTGCGTATCACCGTCGCGGGGAATCCGTATTCGTGGTGCCGCTCATCGTCATCGAGATCGAGATCGGTTTTCGGCAAATCAAACTTGAAGACAGGTGCCGGGCTGGGTACCGCCGAGAGTTTGGGCGGCAGCGCGACCACCGTCTCTGAACCAGACTTTGGCTCCGTCGCCTTGCTGAGCTCTGTCTTTTCGATCGCGAACTTCCAGGTGAGAAGAAAATCCGTCGTCTGTGTGCTGTGGCTGTAAAGGCAGATCACGTCAAGCAATTCGTTTTCGAGATCGAGTGCCTCGGTGATCAGGCGCTCGTCCCAG
>CAZZLB010000725.1:0-1740 GCA_964654655.1 uncultured Rhodoferax sp.
ACAGCAGAACATGATCCCGGGTGACTTCGGTCCTGATCATCACCGTGATGCTGGCACCACCGTACTTCAGGGCGTTATCGACAAGGTTGGCAATGGCTCCAGCAAGCAGATCCGGATCCCCCATGACAAGGGCTTCGTCAGAGAGGTCAACGCTGAGCCTGGCTTGTTGCAACTCGGCAACGGCCTCGTAGAAGTCTGCGACTTCGCTGACAACGCGGCCAAGCGAGACCGGCTGAAAATCGATTCGCCGTGCGCCCGCTTCAGCCTCTGCAATCTGAAGCAGTTTTTCAAAGACGGATGTCAATTCCTCTATATCCGCGATGGCAGCTTCGATATGCGACTTCTGGATGGCGTTGATGCTGGCGTCTTGCGCCGCAGTGCGCAGGCGCAGAACAATTCTGGTCAGCGGTGTGCGCAGATTGTGGGCAATGGTGTCGGATACATGCCTTACCCCACTCATCAATACTTCGATCTGTTCGAGCATCCTGTTGATGTCGTTTGCCAGCAGTGCAAATTCGTCTTCCTGACCCATCGGCTCGACCCGTTCCCGGATTTCGCCTGCAGCGACACGCGTCAAGGTACGTCGGATCGGCTCCACGCTTCGATCAAGTTCCTGCCGGAACACGAACAACCCGCCGGCCAGAAGTACAAATGCCACCGCGCAGGCGAGCGCAATGCTCCGCGTGACAAGGGAATCCATCGCCTCCTGATCGTGCAGATCATTGCCAACGAAGAGCTGGCTGCCATCGGACAGGGAGCGCGCAATGACATAGCCCGATATTTCATGCCCACGACGCATCATTAACCGATGATCGCCACCACGCAGTCCGTCCACCTTGGTTGGCGGCTGGTCCAGATTGCCAGCGAGCTTGTTTCCGTTGGAGTCGACGTACAGGAACAGCTCGGTACCCGTGTTCTGGTCGTCACCCAGTTCTCGTCGGATATCCTGTACCAAGGCCTGCGGGCCGCCATTCTCGAACCGGGCGGTCAGTTTTTGGCTGACGGACAGGACCTGGCGTGTCATGCCCTGATACAACACACCCACCGTCTGCATGTAGATGATCGAGATCGTGACGATCATCGTAATGATCAGCAGCAGACCATAGTAGGAAGCGAGCCGAAAGCCGACGGAACGCCAGGGTCGATGCAGGGGGGTCGTGCTGCCTTTCATTTCTTTTTGTTCGAATGCAGGTCTGCAGTCATCCGGTAACCTGTGCCACGCTCCGTATGAATCAACGGACGTTCCCCTGCAGCTTCCAGTTTGGCGCGCAGTCGGCTCACGTGGACGTCTATCACGTTGGTCTGGGGGTCAAAACGATAGTCCCACACTGCTTCGAGCAGCATGGTTCGGGTCAGCACACGGTCCGGATTCATCATGAAATAGGCCAGCAACCGGAATTCGCGCGGCTGCAGGCTGATCAATCGACCGGCCCGCTTCACGCGCCGGCTTGCCAGATCGAGGTGCAGGTCTGCGATCTCCAGTTTCCTGTTTTCTGCAGCAGAACCTGAGCGGCGAATCAATGCCTCGGCACGGGCTGCCAGTTCAGACATGGCGAAAGGTTTCGTGAGGTAATCGTCGCCCCCGGCCTTGAGTCCACGCACACGCTGGTCCAGCGCACTCAAGGCGCTCAAAACGAGCACCGGTGTCGTGTTGCCCAGCCGTCGCAGCGTGGTCAGTATGCTGAGCCCGTCTACCTCGTTGGGAAGCATGCGATCCAGAATGATGACATCCCAGGCTGC
>CAZZLB010000726.1:0-1737 GCA_964654655.1 uncultured Rhodoferax sp.
CGCCCGAATGCCCGCCGACGCCGTTGAGAAACACGCCGTCTTCCGGCGCGAAGTAAGCCTCCTGCATCCGCACGAGGTTCACCGGCTGCGGGCTGCCGGGCACGACGTGGCGCGTCATGTCGTGGCCGAGCAGCGAGCCGCTGACGAGCACGCCCATCGTCACGATGCCCTCGTGCGCGTTGCGGAACACGCCCCATTGGTTCTTCATGCCCACGTAGCTCGGCAACCCGAACGTGGCCCCCTTCCAATGCAGCTTCGACTCGTCCCACCACATCAGCGGCAGGTAATCGCCCTTGCGCATAGGATCGAGCGTGAACGTCAGGAAGTCCTCCGCCCGCTGCCGCCAGTCCATGAGCCGGTAACCCCGGCCCTCGCGGGGAAAAGACTCGATGCGCGGCGTCGTGATGTCCCGCCCCACGTCGGCGGCGCGCAGCGTTGCCAGCGGCGCCAGCAGCAAGGCGGTGAGGGCGAGGATGTGTTTCATAGTAGTCATCACGCTCCGCGTGATGCACCGGTTGTTCATTGGTTTACCTCACGCGGAGCGTGAGGACTACGATGCAGCCTGCCACCGCCCGCCGTCCGCGCGCTACAAGAAAATCCCCACTGAAAGCTGACCGCTGACCGCTGATCTCTGTCCTCTGGTTGTTCCCCGCCAACCACGCCAAACAGGCTAAACCGAAACTTTCGCGGCTTTTCGCGCCTTTAGCGGGCCAAACTCCACATCCGCGCTGACCGCTGACCGCTTCCCCCGCCTCCGAAATTCTTCACGCTTCATTTTTCACTCCTCACTAGCCCCGGTTCCCGCTTGCCGCGTTCCGCTGTCCGCCATACACTCCGGCCCAAGACATTCACGGAGTCTTATGAATTCATCATTTGAATCAATGGGCCTATTGGGACGTGATCTAAAACGTCGGTTTGAAACCCCTATTAAATCTGTCACATTCTACGCACACCTAGCTCTCGCGGTGCTTTTGGGCGGGGGCGCTGGCATTTGGTATTCATTCTTCCAGAATGGGCTAAGCATAGAACCGCTTGCTGCTGCACTGCTCACATACTTTCCGGCGTTGGTCGCGGCAGCAATAATCGATTTTACGCATGAAGAGAAAGCTTACCTTCGCTCTTTCGGATTGATAGCCGCGGGTGTTTTTCTCGTCATCTTTCTGACTGCGGCAACCCGGACGCCTACATGGCAATTGGTTTGGGCCACGGGTGGAACATGTTTGAGCATTGCTTTCTGGTGGCTCGCGAATGGCGAGAAGGGCATCTTCAAAGATGCCGCCGTCGCTGTTTCAGAAGAGAATCAGGAAGTTGAAGGCTTGGGCAAGGGGGCGTGCTTAAAGAAGTCCGACGGAGGAGGGATCAGTATATGAAACTCCCTGTCATGCCTTTCGAGCAACCAGCCGGCATGTTTTATTTGACCTCCATGCCGGCCTCAGAAGTGATTCGGATCTCGGTTGCAAACCCGCGCAAGTATGATCCGGTTACAATGCAAACTAGCGGCTGGATTCAAAGAGAAAAGTCAGTGCCACGAGTCCGAGAAATAGCTGAATACGCTGATAGTATAGATGCAGCTTTCCCAACAGCGGTTTTGCTTGCCATTAAGGGCGAGAATTACTCTCTAAACGAAACCGAAACCGAGATTACGATCGAAGGAGACCATGTCGCTCACATTGTTGATGGCCAGTGACCTGCCCCCATGGTCGCTACCATGTCCTATGTTAATGTTTCCGCGTTTTC
>CAZZLB010000727.1:0-1736 GCA_964654655.1 uncultured Rhodoferax sp.
AGCCGAAGGTCTGCCATTCAGCGCGGACAGCGAAGGCGGCATGTTCGGTTTCTTCCTGTTGCCCGAACTGCCGCAAAACTACCCGCAGGTCATGAAGACCGACAGCGCGCGCTTTAACCAGCTGTTCCACGGCTTGCTCGACGCTGGCGTCTACATCGCACCGGCGCTGTACGAGGCCGGCTTTGTCAGCGCGGCGCACAGCGACGAAGACATCGCCGCAACGGTGGCGGCGGCGCGTCAGGTATTCAAGCGCATGTAGCGCACGCCCCACATGACTGCGCTGACGACCCGGCTGACGCGCGCGCTGCAACTTCGTCACCCTGTCATCTCGGCGCCGATGGCCTTTGCTGGCGGCGGCGTGTTGGCGGCGGCAGTCAGTCAGGCTGGAGGCCTGGGCCTGATTGGAGGCGGCTACGGCGACCCGGCCTGGCTGAGTGAGCAGTTCACTGCAGCAGCAGGCCAGCGTGTCGGTGTCGGATTCATATCCTGGTCGCTGCGCAAGTCGCCATCGGTGCTCACCGACATTCTGAAGTACCAGCCCGCCGCGGTGATGCTTTCCTTTGGCGATCCGCGGCCCTTCATCGACGACATCCGCAGCGTCGGTGCCAGCCTCATTTGCCAGTGCCAGGATATGGACCATGTGATGGATGCAGTGGATGCCGGCGCCGACATCATCGTGGCACAAGGCAGTGAGGCTGGTGGCCACGGCGCCCTGCGCGGGACCCTGAGCTTCGTGCCCGAAGTGTCAGACTTTCTGACCAGGCATTCACCCCGGACACTGCTGCTTGCCGCAGGCGGCATCGCTGACGGGCGCGGCCTGGCTGCGGCCTTGATGCTGGGTGCCGATGGCGTCCTGCTTGGCACGCGGTTGTGGGCTTCCAAAGAGGCGCTGGTGAAGCCGGGACATCACCAAGCCATTGTGGCGGCCAATGGCGACGGAACACTGCGCACCCATGTTGCAGATATTGCAAGACAGATTCCCTGGCCACGCGGCTTTAGCGCGCGGATCGCCCGCAATGCCTTCACCGACCAATGGCACGGTCGGGAGGATGCGCTTGAGAAAAATATCTCTGTGGAAGGACCGAAATACCGGCAGGCTTTTGCCGAGGGCGATGCGGACCATACCGGCGTATGGTTTGGTGAGGCAGCCGGCCTGATCGGTGAAATCGAGTCAGCGGCTGATATCGTCGAAAAGATGGTGACCGATGCGACCCGGCATATCCAGCGTCTGGGCCAGGAGGCACTCTCCTGATCATGAGCCAAGCCGGCAGCAATCAACAGCGTCGTCGCACCCTGGCGCTGGCCATCGTCGTCGCGACCTACGCGCTGTCCTTTTTTCAGCGCTTCGCGCCAGCCGGAATCGCTGCGGATCTGGTGGCGGCATTCAACACCAGCGCTTCCTCGCTCGGTGCGCTGGCGGCGACCTATTTTTATGTTTACACGGTGATGCAGGTACCCACCGGCATGCTGGTCGACACACTGGGGCCGCGCCGTATCCTGCTGATCGGTGGTGTGGTGGGCGGCGCGGGCAGTCTGATGTTCGCGCTGGCCAGCGGTATCGAACTGGCGCTGGTCGGGCGCACCCTGATCGGGCTCGGCGTCTCGGTCACCTTTATTGCCATGCTCAAGATCATCGCCGTGTCTTTCGATGAGCGCCGCTTTGCCACACTGGTGGGGTTGGCGATGTTGATTGGCAATCTCGGTTCGGTGCTGGCCGGCGCACCGCTGTCCTGGCT
>CAZZLB010000728.1:0-1734 GCA_964654655.1 uncultured Rhodoferax sp.
ATTATTCTGGATAGCTCTAACGTGTTCCACAATGTCGGAAATTCTCAATCTGCTGTCTTGCATTGCCGCCGCCCTGTAGGGCGCCGCAGGCATTGAAAACCTGAATGGAGTTGTATCATCCAAGTCAAGAATTTTCCCTGAGGCGTTTCTTAAAAATAAGCCATCCTCGGGAACTAACTCTCCTTGTTTCATTTTACAGCCTGTCTCTACCGGCTTTATAGCCACACAATTCAGCCCGTTTTTCCTTAATAAACTGGTCAAACCAGCGGTAAACAAACTCTTACCAACGCCCGTATCCGTTCCAGTTATAAAGATTCCGTTCATGATTTAAGTTTCACATGAGCCTCTTGCAAAACTCTTTTTTGTGGGGGTTAAGCATTTGTAATAAATGAGCTTCACGGGCAGTCCCGTGGTATAGTGTTTTTAACAGAAAGACGCTTTGTCACAGGAGCCGCCAGTGAAGCTTAGAAAGAGAATATCATGGTTGATGGGAACCCTGCAACGAAGTCTGTTTCCTAAATTGGAAGAGTCTTGGAATGGCCCTTTAACTGAAAAAGAGAAGCAGCTAGTATCTATTTTGGAGTTGGTCCAGGTTGAGAGGTTTGTTCCAAAAAGCTCCGATACGCAGTGGTTTGGAAGAAAGCTTTGTGAGCGTGAATCGATAGCACGGTCTTTTGTTGCGAAGTCTGTTTACGGATATCCGTTCACAAGCGCCTTGATTGAGGCGCTTAAGACCACGCCGAGTTTGCGTAGGATCTGTGGTTTTAAGGAGGTTTCAGACGTTCCTTCCGATTCTACCTTCTCCAGGGCTTTTGGCGAGTTTGCTGATAGTGGTCTTGGCGAGAGGGTCCATGAGGCTTTGGTTGACCGATCTTTGAAAACGGAACTGGTAGGCCACATATCGAGAGACGCTACTGCGATAGAAGCTCGCGAGAAACCAGTAAAAAAACCGCCAAAGCAAAAACCTTCTCCTAAAAAAAGGGGGCGTCGGACCAAGGGGGAACAAAAGGAAGTAAAACGTTTAGAGCGGCAGCTTCATCAATCAGCGGAGCAGGCGTTAAGAGAATTACCGGTGGTCTGCGATGTGGGGACCAAGAAGAACTCCAAGGGATACAAAGTCTGTTGGATTGGCTATAAGTTTCATGCGGATATCAATGACACCGGCTTGCCGGTGAGTGTTGCGATGACCTCTGCATCACTACACGACAGTCAGGTAGCCATACCGCTCATGAAGATAAGCACCTCCAGAGTGATCTACCTCTATGATGTCATGGATTCGGCCTATGATGCTGGTCCTATCTACGAACTAAGCAGGAGTCTAGGCCATGTGCCTATAATAGACAAGAACTCGCGTGGCAAGGATGTTATCCCCATGGCTCCTCATGAAGCGAGCAGGTATAAGGAAAGATCGGCGGCGGAGCGTTTCAATAGTCGGTTAAAGGAAGAATTTGGCGGACGTAATATAATGGTTCGGGGAGCCCAGAAGGTAAAGATGCATTTGATGTTCGGGGTGGTTGCGATCTTTGCTGACCAATTGCTTAAGTTGGCGACCTGATCTTCAGAAATGTGACATTATAGCCGATCAGATACTATAGTCGTGCCTAAAGAGTGGAAAAATATGCAAAAACTCCCTAAATATCAATAAATGATCGGTCCAGTCCTCGAAATTGCCTCAAAGATGGCTCAACGGACTAGATGGACCCTTCATTCATTCTGACTTTTGCAGGAGCCTCA
>CAZZLB010000729.1:0-1733 GCA_964654655.1 uncultured Rhodoferax sp.
AGCGCAACACTATCCCCATTGCTGTCAGTGGCGCACACCAGAACATCACCATGAACGCGATGAGTGCCCACAATCGCACGGAGCGGAGCGAGCATGTTGAGAGATCCTTCTTCATTGCAAAAGAAATCAATAGATTTGCAAGGCAAGTTGTTTATGTTGGGCACAGAGTAAAACAGTTCTAGGTACCCTTTGACTGCGTTCTGCATAGCTGCGAGGTCGAGTGTGCGCTCTTCGCACGGGACGAACACACACGACGAGTGTTTTGCGCATACCATGAGTTTTGGTGATTTAACCCGCTTAGCTACTTCGAGCGGATCGTTGGTGATGATCATGAACCCTAACACATCAAATCTCCTTATCCAAAACCTTAACGATTACTGAATCCCAAAAATGAATCACTGGCGGGATAGGCCCGAGTATCGAAAGAGCCACCCACCGCGACACTCGCATAGGCCCAAACATGTGGCGCACTATGCAAGCATCGACGAAACCAACTAAGAACCAAGCTAACAAGATGTACATAATTTTCCTCACTTTTCACCCCGTATCACATGTGACGTCACACTGTCAACCTTTCGGCATTTTTCTTCAGTAAGTGCGGAGACTCGTTCAAGATGTTTGCGTGTGCTCTCCATTCTCTGGAGGAAATAACTGAGGCGAGCCTCGTAAATTCTGAGTGCCACTTCCTTTGCCTCAGCAAACGTGTCGTAGATGTGTCGACTCTTCACCCAGAATTTACCCTCCCGCCTGTACATGCCGTGCCGTACATTCTCATCAGGGACTGCTATTATTTCTTCTGCTACTTTCAGATGGATAATGACATACTTCATTGTACAGTCCTCTCAATTATATGGGTTCGTGGAGTGTAGTCAGAAAGCATTAGTCCAAAGCGCGCCAGCATGTCATTGACTCTGGCGTATGCTTTGATGGCTTGCATAGATATTGGAGTGTCGGTGTCTTGCTGGATAGCGTAATCCAAAGCGTAGAAAATATTCTGCGCTTGGCGCTGTGTCGCGCCTGCTTTGCCCAAAGCGAGGAAGAACTCATCGCGCTTGCTCATATGTCCAAATCCTTTATTTCCAAGAGCTGTTCAAGAGTGTAGATTTCATCGCGTAGTGCTTTGATTGTGTTCTCGTGCGTCTCGATTTGTCGAGTGTCTTGGTCTTGTCTTTCCATGTATTCATTGACACTCTTTTCTAGTTCAAGAATCCTGTCTTCATGCTTCTCGCATTGGCCACAGACGTAGTTTTCTACGACGTAAACTTCGGAGTGGAGGGCATCGACATCGCGGGAGTTGACACCGCGCGGTGAGCGAGCATGGCAGGACACACACTCGTACCAATGCCATTCGTGCTCTGACTTATATTCCAATTCGTGGTCACAATATACGCAAGGCATAAGCAAATCCCCTATCCAATCTTATTTCCACACCATTGGCAATACGGGGAATCTTCCCACGTCAGAGGTTGGCTGGCAATGGTTTCATGGCCAGAGAGTGGGGACTCTCTGAGCATATCTTCAAAGCAGGCATCGCAGAGAGTATCAGATATGGGGCATTGGTTCTTCATTACATATTGAGTAGCAGTCATAACTTAATCCTTTCCGGGCTTCGCGCCCGTAAAATTGTTTCTGTTGGGCTCATTGCCTATGGGAAGAGAGCCAAGAATTGACAGAGTTTTCCCACGCTGATTGCTCACCCCACGCAAGATACAGCGTGTCGGAAGATGAAGGGA
>CAZZLB010000730.1:0-1707 GCA_964654655.1 uncultured Rhodoferax sp.
ATGACGTATGTGGTGCCGAGCCTGGAAGCGCTGAAGAAGGAAGGCGAGGCGGGGCGTCGCAAGATCACGCAGTACACGCGCTACGGCACTCTGGGCCTCGCGATCTTCCAGTCCCTGAGCATCGCTCTGGCCCTGGAAAGCTCGCCCGGCCTGGTGCTCAGCCCTGGTTTTGGTTTCCGCATGACCGCGGTGACCAGCCTGGTGGCCGGCACGATGTTCCTGATGTGGCTGGGTGAGCAGATCACCGAGCGTGGTCTGGGCAACGGCATCTCGATCCTGATTTTTGGTGGTATCGCCGCCGGATTGCCCAATGCCATTGGCGGCTTGCTCGAACTGGTGCGCACCGGTGCCATGAGCATCATCGTGGCGCTGTTCATTGTGGTTCTGGTGGCCTTGGTCACTTACTTCGTCGTGTTTGTTGAGCGCGGTCAGCGCAAGATCCTGGTCAATTACGCTCGACGTCAGGTTGGCAACAAGGTGTACGGTGGGCAGTCCTCGCACCTGCCCCTGAAACTCAATATGGCTGGCGTCATTCCGCCGATCTTTGCCTCCAGCATCATCTTGCTGCCCGCCACCGTGGTTGGATGGTTCAGCACGGGTGACTCCATGCGCTGGCTGAAAGACATTGCTGGCTCCCTGACGCCAGGGCAGCCCATTTATGTCATGCTGTACGCCAGCGCGATTGTGTTTTTCTGTTTCTTTTACACCGCGCTGGTCTTTAACAGCCGTGAAACAGCGGATAACCTGAAGAAAAGCGGCGCCTTCATCCCGGGTATCCGTCCCGGTGACCAGACCGCCCGCTATATTGACAAGATTTTGCTTCGACTGACCTTCGCTGGTGCGATTTACATCACCCTGGTCTGCTTGCTGCCGGAATTCCTGATTTTGAAATACAACGTGCCGTTTTACTTTGGCGGCACATCGCTCCTGATTATTGTGGTGGTGACCATGGACTTCATGGCCCAGGTTCAGAACTATCTGATGTCGCAGCAGTACGAGTCCTTGTTGAAGAAGGCCAACTTCAAGTCTTCGTAAGGCAAGCAAACCATGTCAAAAGACGATGTCATTCAGATGCAGGGCGAGGTGGTTGAGAACCTGCCCAATGCCACGTTTCGCGTGAAACTGGAAAACGGACACGTCGTCTTGGGACATATTTCCGGAAAAATGCGCATGCACTACATCCGCATTCTTCCAGGTGACAAGGTCACGGTTGAATTGACGCCCTACGATTTGAGTCGGGCGCGCATCGTATTCAGAGCTAAGTAACAGGTTTTAGGAGAATGAAATGAAAGTTTCGGCTTCGGTCAAGAAAATTTGCCGTAACTGCAAGGTAATTCGGCGCAAGGGCGTGGTGCGTGTGATCTGCTCGGATCCGCGTCACAAGCAGCGCCAGGGTTGACTAGCAAAAGTTTTAGAGGACGAAAATGGCACGTATCGCTGGCATCAATATTCCGCCGCAACAACATTCTGAAATTGGCCTGACCGCCATCTTCGGGATCGGTCGCAGTCGCGCTCGCAAGATCTGCGTCGCTTGTGGCATCGCCTATTCCAAGAAGGTCAAGGATTTGACTGACTCGGATATGGAAAAAATTCGCGACCAGATTGCGCAATTCACCATTGAAGGTGATCTGCGTCGTGAAACCACCATGAACATCAAACGCTTGATGGACATTGGTTGCTACCGCGGATTCCGTCATCGGCGTGGCC
>CAZZLB010000731.1:0-1706 GCA_964654655.1 uncultured Rhodoferax sp.
AGCCGGGGATTAGTGAGGTTCCGCAATGACCGAAGAAGCCATCCCCATGAACTGGCGAACAGAGGGTAAACGAAAAGAGCCCTCCCCTTGGAAGTGGGCGGCCTGTTCTGGATACTAGAGAAGCTAGGCAGCTAAGAGCGGTTGCTCTGGGCTATGAATCACCGTCTTGCTTCTTCCGAGGAACTGCTACAGCGTCCCTGTACTCCTTGGATCGAATATACTCCAGCGATACGCCCTTTGGTATTCGCCATGGCATGACATACTCCGCGTGCCAGGGCCTTTTGACATTCTTCGCTGGAGGCTGTGTAGGAGGATCAGACTTTTCGTACCTGTAGACAGACCGCGGCTGATTTGGAATGAACGGCCTTTGACCATGAATTAGACACACGCTGCGGAATGCGTCTACAGCTTGGCTGAACATCCGCTTTGACTCACGCCCTCCGCCTTCAGTCTTCCACTCGATTGAATGATGGCATTCTGAGCACAGCGAGAACAGTCCGGATCTGTCCTCACCGGATAAATTTTCCTTGGTGTACGCGGCGTGATGAACTTCAGTCGCCTTAGCTTGGCAGACATAGCACTTGCGGAATCTGCGGAGAACTGCAAGGCGAATGCCCTGCCAGAGAGGCGACGACAAGTATTCGTCGTAGGACTCAAAGCCAAGCCGCTTCAGGACTGCATTCCTGAATCCGTAGGCGTTGTCTATGAAATTTCGGAACCGCCTTTTTGGACAACGCTTGCGTCGAGCCTGCTGCTTGGTGAGCATTGGTCGCTTGGACATTGTTAACCTCGTGTAGTACTAATCAATAAACAGCGTTTTTTCTGCACCCCTTCCCTTGTGCCCTATAGGGTTTCCCAAGGCTTTGGTGTAGGATACGGTAGTCTCATGACTGCTAGTCACAGCAACTGACAGCGACCAGCCCGATTCGATTACAGTGCATGATCGGATGTGATACCGATCCCCTTACTGACCAGGACTTGCTCATGGGCACATGTGGACTCGGACGCAGGGGTATTGGAAGATCAACTACTTCCGCGGAGCCGAGAGGAAGAACGCTGAAGGCAAGCGTTAGAAGTCCCGTTTGGGGTGCACAGTATCTGCGGCAGGCTTGTAAGTGCCGCTGGGTTTGTATTCCGGGCTCTCTTTTGTTTTTGAGGGGACAGTCCGGCATGGAGGAAGCCTCTACCTACAGGTCGCAGCCACGTCGCAAAGTACGACTGCTGTTAAGGTAACACAAGCGAATCACATAAGTCAAGGGCAGGCCGAGTCTACAGGCGGCCATGAACTGACAGGGTAAGTATGGAACCTCCTTCCCTGTCGGGGTGCCCTTGGCTTTTTTCGTACACTCCCGGCGCCGCACGGTTGAGCGGTCAAGCTGTCGTCAGTCCAGACTGCTCTCTAAGCGTCTGGAGTGGAACCCTGACGGCAGTCAGCCGGGAAATCTTTTCTCTGTCCTAAGGCGGAACCTCCTGATCTACATGAGGTTGCGCCCTTCTTTCACAAAGGAGAACTCTGATGATCGTGATTACTGGCATGCTGCGGCGAGCGGCTGATATCGACTTGGCCGCCGATCGAATGCACGAACTGATTGATGAAGTAGTAGCTCCGAAAGATCGCGGCCCGGACCTAGAGCTGGTCCAGTCGCTCACCGAGATCGCCTCCTGGATGCGAGAATTCAACCGAGTGCAGGCAGAGCTGAATGACT
>CAZZLB010000732.1:0-1700 GCA_964654655.1 uncultured Rhodoferax sp.
CGGATGCGGCCGGCCTGGGTGTCGGTGGCCATCTTTCCTTGCTGGCAGCGCTGTTGGTGCTATCGGTCTTTTTCGCGCCTTTGGCGACCAAAACAGCCTTGAGGATTTCCCTGGAATGAACACTCAAAAGATTCACTGGTTCAAGTTTGCAGCCCCGCAGAATTTTTATTTTCTGGCGGGCCGGATGTGGCCCTGGTTTGCCGCACTGGCCACGGTGCTGGCGGCGGCCGCATTGTGGATCGGGCTTGTGATGGCACCGATCGATGCCCAGCAGGGGCAGGGTTACCGCATCATCTTCGTGCACGTACCGGCGGCCTCGCTCTCGATGTTCGTGTATCTTGTCATGGCCGGCTGGGCCGGTTTCGGTCTGGCTTTCAACACCCGGCTGTCGGGCATGATGGCTTCGGCGCTGGCCCCCACTGGCGCGATACTGGCATTTTTGTCTTTGGCCACCGGTTCGCTCTGGGGCAAACCCATGTGGGGCACCTGGTGGGTCTGGGACGCGCGCCTCACGTCGTCGCTGATTCTGCTCTTCCTGTACCTGGGGTTCATCGCCCTGCAGTCGTCCATTGACGACCCGCGCCGTGCCGACAAGGCCAGCGCCCTGCTCGCGCTGGTTGGTGCCGTGAACATTCCCATCATTTACGGCTCGGTGTATTGGTGGAATACCCTGCACCAGGGAGCCTCGGTTACCGTGAAAGGTGCTTCCATTGCACCCGCCATGCTGTGGGGCATGGGCCTGATGACCGTGGCATTCTGGATGTACGCCATCACCATGACACTGGTGCGTGTGCGCGCCATCATCCTGGATCGGGAACGTCATACGGAGTGGGTAAAACATGCAGTGGAATAACTGGAACGAGTTTTTGGCCATGGGCGGCTATGGCCAGTACGTGTGGCCGGCCTTTGGGCTCACCGCTTTGGCGGTAGTCATCGAAGTGCTGCAGGTTCGTGCCAAACGTCGCGAAGTGCTGCGCAGCCTGCGCGCCCAATTTGAATCGGAAAGAGGTGATCCCCAATGAAACCACGTCACAAGCGCGCCGCCATGATCGTCGGCGGGCTGGCTGCCCTGGGTCTGGCGGCCTATCTCGTGCTCAATGCGTTCGAGAGCAATCTGGTGTTTTTCTTCAGTCCGACGCAGGTTGCGGCTGGCGAAGCGCCCAAGAACCGGACCTTTCGCGTCGGAGGCCTGGTCAAGACCGGCTCGGTCAGCCGCGACAACCTGACCGTCAACTTCATTGTGACCGATACCGCCAAGGAAATGGGTGTTTCCTACACAGGCATCCTGCCCGACCTGTTCAAAGAGGGCAAGGGCGTGGTAGCGCAAGGCAAGTTTGACGCTGGAGGCAAATTCGTCGCGACGGAAGTGCTGGCCAAACACGACGAGAACTACATGCCGCCCGAAGCCAAGGATGCGCTTGACAAGGCCCAGAAGTCCATGAAGACCCTCAAATGATGTGCAAATTTTGTCACTGCGAGCGAAGCGCGGCAGTCCATGCCCCTTGTATAGAAAACCTGGATCGCCGCGCTGCGCTCGCGATGACTCAGCATAGGATAAAAACATGATTCCTGAAATTGGTCACTTTTCCCTGATCCTCGCCCTCTTCGTGGCGCTGGCGCTGGGCACGCTGGGTGTCGTCGGCGGACAGCAGGGACGCGCAGACTGGATGGCGCTGGCAAGACCCGGCGCGCAGGCGCTC
>CAZZLB010000733.1:0-1698 GCA_964654655.1 uncultured Rhodoferax sp.
CTGGATGAATCCGGCATCAGCTATGTTGGCGCTGAAGCGCAACCCGGCGACACCTTGGTGGGCAAGGTCACACCCAAGGGGGAGACCACGCTGACGCCGGAAGAAAAACTGCTGCGCGCCATATTTGGCGAAAAAGCCAGCGACGTCAAGGACACTTCCCTGCGCGTCGACCAGGGCTCGCAAGGCACCGTGATTGATGTGCAGGTGTTTACCCGCGAAGGCATTGTGCGGGACCGTCGCGCCCAGCAAATCATCGACGATGAACTCAAGCGCTTCCGGCTGGACTTGAATGACCAGTTGCGCATCGTCGAGGCTGATGCGTTTGACCGGATCGAGAAATTGCTCAGCGGCAAGCTGGCCAACGGTGGCCCGCAAAAGCTGGCCAAGGGCAGCAAGATCGACAAGGCCTATCTGGCCTCGGTCGAGAAGTTCCACTGGTTCGACATTCGCCCGGCCGATGATGAGGTTGCCTCGCAGTTGGAGAGCATCAAGAATTCGCTGGAACAAACCCGTCACAGCTTTGATCTGGCGTTTGAAGAGAAGCGCAAGAAGTTGACTCAGGGCGATGAACTGCCTGCTGGTGTGTTGAAGATGGTCAAAGTCTATCTGGCTGTCAAGCGCCGTCTGCAGCCAGGCGACAAGATGGCTGGTCGGCATGGCAACAAGGGCGTCGTCTCCAAGATCGTTCCGGTCGAGGACATGCCTTTCATGGCCGACGGCACACCCTGCGATATCGTTTTGAACCCGCTGGGCGTGCCCTCACGGATGAACGTTGGGCAGGTGCTCGAAGTGCATCTGGGTTGGGCTGCCAAGGGCATTGGCCAGCGTATCGGGGACATGCTTCAGGCCGAGGCCAAGGTGGCCGAGCTGCGCAAGTTCATGGAGACGCTGTACAACGGCTCGGGCCGCAAGGAAGAACTGAACAAGCTGAGCGACGCCGAACTGCTCGAAATGGCAGGCAACCTGAGTGCCGGTGCCACCTTCGCCACACCGGTGTTTGACGGCGCTTCGGAGGAAGAAATCCGCACCATGCTGAAACTCGCGTACCCGGAGGACATCGTCAAGGCCAAGGGGCTGACGGCGGCGCGCACGCAAGCCAATCTGTTTGACGGGCGCAGCGGCGACCCGTTCGAGCGGCCGTCAACGGTTGGTTACATGCACGTCCTGAAGCTGCACCATCTGGTCGACGACAAGATGCATGCGCGTTCTACCGGTCCTTACAGCCTGGTGACACAACAACCGCTGGGCGGCAAGGCCCAGTTTGGTGGTCAGCGCTTCGGCGAAATGGAAGTTTGGGCGCTGGAAGCCTATGGCGCCTCTTACACCCTGCAGGAAATGCTGACGGTCAAGTCAGACGACGTGCAGGGACGTACCAAGGTGTACGAGAGCATCGTCAAGGGTGAGCACTCGATCGACGCCGGCATGCCGGAATCGTTCAATGTGCTGGTCAAGGAAATTCGTTCCTTGGGCATCGATATTGAACTTGAGCGCGGTTAAGCACAAAGGATTAGACATGAAATCATTACTCGACCTGTTCAAGCAATTCACTCCGGATGAGCATTTCGGTGCCATCAAGATTGGCATGGCCTCGCCAGAGAAGATCCGTTCCTGGTCTTTCGGCGAAGTCAAGAAGCCCGAAACCATCAACTACCGTACCTTCAAGCCCGAGCGTGACGGCTTGTTCTGCGCCAAGATTTT
>CAZZLB010000734.1:0-1697 GCA_964654655.1 uncultured Rhodoferax sp.
CCCTGCGCCAGCGACTTGCCGCGAAAGTTGGGCGCGAGTTGCGGCACCAACAACTGCTCCAGAACGGCCGGTTCGATTCGCAACAGAGCGCGCTCCTTGGAAATCAGGCCTTCATGAAACATCTCGACCGAAGTCCGCACCATGGCGCGTGCATTCATCTTGCCGTTGCGCGTTTGCAGGCAGTACAGGATGCCCTTCTCGATGGTGAACTCGAAGTCCTGCACCTCGTGGTAGTGCGACTCCAGCCGGTTGTGCAGTATCGTCAGCTGGCGGTAGATATCCGGCATCTCCTGTTCCATCTCGGCGATGGCTTTGGGCGTGCGGATCCCGGCGACCACGTCCTCGCCCTGGGCGTTCACCAGATATTCGCCGTAAATCACGTTCTCGCCAGTACCCGGGTTGCGTGTAAAGCCGACACCGGTACCAGAGTCGTTGCCCATGTTGCCAAACACCATGGTGCAGATGTTCACGGCTGTTCCGTTGGCCTGATCCTTGGTGATGCGGAACTGCTTGCGGTAGTCCACGGCGCGCTTGCCCATCCAGGAGCGGAACACCGCAGCGACCGAAATTTCGAGCTGCTCGAACGGATCCTGCGGAAACGGCTTGCCCGTGTGCTGCTCGATGATCGCCAGGAATTCAGCCGCCAATTCCTTCAGGTTATCAGCGCTCAGGTCCACGTCCTGATGCGCGCTGTACTTGCGCTTGACGGCGTCCATGCGTTCGTCAAAATGTTCGTCGCCAATATTGAGTGCGATCTTGCCGAACAACTGGATAAAGCGGCGGTAGGCATCAAAAGCAAAGCGCTCGTTGTCGGTCTGCGCTATCAGCCCCTTGAGCGAGACCTCATTGAGACCAAGGTTGAGAATCGTGTCCATCATGCCCGGCATCGACATCGCCGAGCCCGAGCGCACCGAGATCAAAAGCGGATTCTTGCTGTCGCCAAAACCTTTGCCGGTCTTCTTTTCCAGCGCCGCCATGTAAGCGCGAATCTCGTCCATCAGGCCCGCCGGCAGCTGGTTCTTCTCCAGGTAGGCGTTACAGGCATCGGTCGTGATGGTGAAACCGGGTGGCACGTTCAGTCCGATCTGCGTCATCTCGCACAGATTGGCCCCCTTGCCTCCCAGCAACAGCCGGTTCTTGCCATCTCCCTCTTCGAAGGAGTAAACGTATCTGGTGGTGTTTGCCATGATGCTTCCTTTCAAAATGTCATTCTGTGTGCCATCCCGGGGCTTGACCTGATTATGCTTGGCCGGCCAGCAGCCCTGTCTCAACCGTCGGGTAACGCAGGCGCAAGCGCAATTCGTTCTTCAGCCGTGTGTTGTCCATGCGGCGCGACTCACTCATGAAACTCAGCAGCAGCAGTGGCAGCTTGTCCTGTGCGGTGTCACGCGCCACACGTGGCGGCCGTGGCAGACCGTACAGATCGGCCGCCAGATCGAAATAGTCACCCATCTTCAGGCAGCTGTCGTCGTTCACGTTGTAGCTGCGCTGTGGCTTGCCGCGCCACAGGGCCGCGACGCAGGCACGCGCCAGATCGTCCGCATGAATATGGTTGGTATAAACGTCATCGCTGGCGCGCAGCACGGGTGTGCCTTTTTGCAGCCGTGCCCGCGGCGTGCCGTCCTGCCTGTCAGCGGCGTAAATACCCGGAATACGCAAGATGCTGCTGCGCACCGGGGTGGCGCGCCCCAGAAAGC
>CAZZLB010000735.1:0-1696 GCA_964654655.1 uncultured Rhodoferax sp.
ATTCGTTCTGACCGAGGCTCTTGCCCAACGGGTCGGGGTGCGCGCCGTAGATCATCTCGCGCGACCGCGTGCGCGAGTAGTCGATCTTTTTGAAGCCCACGAAGGGGAAGCCGGCGATGCGCAGTTCGATGTGCCCGAACGACGGACGCGCGCCCGTCGTCGAGGGGTACTGGAGCGGGATACCAAGCGGCATGATGGAGTCTCCTAGCTAGTGTTGGCCTGCGATCACGTGGGGTGTGCCCACAATCACGCCGCGTTGGGGTTCTGGACCTGCACGGTGAGATCGAATTCGCGCACGTACGCGAGGCCGCCGAACGTGCCCGAGACGAGGACCTTCGAGTTGGTCTTGACGTTGTACGAACGGTCGATGACCACCGACGTGTTCTGCGGCTGGTACTGCCCCGACATCGCCGAGGCGACGGCCGACAGCGCTCCGGATTCGAGGCGCTGCGCGTCGTTCTCGTAGATCGTGCCGTTCGCGTTCGTGCGAACGCTGTCGTCGATCTGGAACGTGAGGAACTGCACGAGCGCCGAGCAGAAATTGTCGAAGCACGCGCCGACAGCGAGCAGCGGGAAGTCCGAGCCGAGCGGCGACATAAGGTTCTCGCTGCGCACGAAAAACCCCTGCGGCTGGCCGAGGCGCGTCCACGCCGAGGCGAAGCGGCCGGCGTCGAGGCCCGGGTTGATGCGCTCGTCGTGGTACACAAAACCATCGGTCGGGTCGCTCGACGGGTTCACGATGATGTTGCTCAACGTGCCGTCTTTGACGCGCGAGCTGAGCACCTGCACGGGCTGCTGCACCTTGCGACAGGCAATCGCCCACGACAGCGGGCGACGGTAGCGCGGCGTGCCCGCGTCGCTGTTCGCGATACCGCTCGGCATGTTGTAGTAACCGGCCGCGACCGCGACTCGGCGCGCCGAGGTCGCAGCGAAGTCCGACAGGAGCGAGGCTTCCCAGGTCGCCTCCGATTCCGCCGCGCCGCCCCACTTGGCCGCAGGATCGACGTCGCGCGCGTTGACGATCAGGCGCTCGAACAGGTACTCGGTCGCCAGCGTGTCGAGGCCCGTCTCGATGACGCTCACGTCCGCGCCGGAGCGATCGCCGTGCGCGATCATCGATCCCCAGCCGGCCGCCGCGTAGGGCGACGCCTGGAGCGCCGTGAGCCAGTCGGTGACGTCGGTGTCAGCGGCGAGCGGCTCGGTCGTGCCGAACGTCGCGGTGTCGCCCGCAACGAGGTTACCGGCCGCGAAATTCAGCGTGATACCGGTGTGCGAGATCGCATAGGTCGTCGCCGTGCCGAGCGCGATGACCGGGCCGTACGTGCGGCCCGCGTCGAGCGAGAGCTGGAACGTGATCCCAGCCGCGCCGATGGTTCCGCCGGTGACGACGCGGAAGATCGCGTAGTAGGTGTCGAACGGCGTGCCGGTGATCGTGATCACGCTCGTCCCCGTCCCGACGAACGTAACCGCGCTCGCCGCGCCTGCGGTGTCGGTCGTGAGCTTGGTTGCGATCACGGTCGCGCCGGCCGCGATGAGCACCGCGCACAGCTCCGACAGCGGCCCGTAGCCGAACGTTGAGGTAATCGTCGAAACCGAGCGCGTCGAGACGGGAACGCCAACGGTGCCCGCGCTGGAGGTGCCCGCTACGGCGATGACCGAGGGCGCGGCACCGCGCATCGAGCCCGCGCATGCCGAG
>CAZZLB010000736.1:0-1694 GCA_964654655.1 uncultured Rhodoferax sp.
ACCGCCTTGATCGGCCCGGTACCCGAACGCGTGTACTGGCTAACGTTCTTGTGCAAGCCCTTGAGATATTCGAAGGCCTTGTCTTCTCCCATCAGTTGCACCAGCGTTGCCACCATGGTGTAAGCGGTGCCGCTGGAGCCCGGATTGGCCACCTGGATATCGCCCTTGTAGTCGGGTTTGAGCAGATCAGCCCAGGACTTGGGCACGGCCAGTTTTTTCTTGGCCAGCAGTTCCGGGTTATAGCCAAAGCCCAGCGGCCCGGAATAAATTCCAACGGTCTTGAAGCCCGCCTGCTGCGCCTGCTGCTGTGCCCAAGGGTAGAGCTGACTCAAACTTGGTGACTTGTATTCCACTGTCAGTCCCTGCTCGGCAGCCTGCAAATGCGGGTCGCCAGTACCGCCAAACCAGATATCGGTCTTGGGATTTTCCTTTTCCGCGATCAATTGTGCCAACGCCTCGCCGGAGCCCTTCATGCTGACATTGATCTTGGTGCCGGTGGTGCGCGCGTACACCGTGCCAATCATGTTGCACCACTCCGCCTGCACCGAGCAAATCACATTGATCTGCCCCTGCGCCCAGGCACCCAGGGACAGGCAAGCCAAAGCCGCCACCAATACCTGCTTTTTCATCTCAACTCCTGTAGGCCCCGCAAGCACAGGCGGGATACCGCCAGTTTAAAGCAAGGCAGGTCTAGATCCGGCCTTCTTCAACCGCATGGCAGGCGATCCGGATGCCTGCGAAGGCCAGCAACTGCGGACGCTGGCTGCGACAGCGCTCGTTGGCATGCGGGCAACGCGGATTGAAGGCACAACCCAGAGGCGGGTTGAGTGGATTGGGCACTTCCCCCTGCACCGGTGTGCGAGAACGCCCGGTGTCCGTCATCTTGGGGATGGCGTCGATCAGCATCCGGGTGTAGGGATGGCGCGGGCTGCCAAACAGGGCCTGCTTGTCGGCCAGTTCCACCAGGCGCCCGAGGTACATCACACCGACCTGGTCGCTGACATGGCGCACCACCGCCAGATTGTGTGAAATGAACAGGTAGGTCAACCCCAGTTTGCGTTGCAGGTCCTTCATGATATTGAGCACCTGCGCCTGCACACTCACATCAAGCGCCGAGGTTGGCTCGTCACAGACCAGAAACTCCGGTTGCGTAGCCAGAGCACGCGCAATCGAGATACGCTGGCGTTGCCCGCCAGAAAACTGATGCGGGTACTTGAAACTGTCGAGCGGACTCAAGCCCACATCGGTCAGCAATGCGCCTACGCGTCCTCTCAACTCAGATGGATCGCTCACCAGACCATGTTCGATCAGTGGTTCCGCCACAATATCCTGCACCAGCCAGCGCGGATTCAGCGAGGCATACGGATCCTGAAAGATCATCTGGATCCGGCTGCGCAACTTCAAACCGGCTGGCGTCTTGAAGATGGCGTGGGCATCGAGCCCGTCAAACACCAGATTGCCGCGGCTCGGCTCATACAAACCCACCAGCAGGCGCGCCACCGTGCTCTTGCCGCAACCGGACTCACCCACCAAGGCCAGCGTCTTGCCTTTTTCAATCTCGAAGCTGACGCCATCGACCGCGTGCAGCAGCGTCCGGGGTTGGCGCTCGATCACGCGATTGAGCCAGGGGGCCGACACGTCGAAAGTCATCGCCAGATCGTTGGCCTGAACCAGTGCCGTCATGCTGGCTCCCG
>CAZZLB010000737.1:0-1693 GCA_964654655.1 uncultured Rhodoferax sp.
CTTGCCAGATTTATTGCGCTTAAAATGTTCTTCTGCTTGATTAAATAAAGTTTGATTACTAGCCGGGCTATTTTTAAAACTAACAACTAAGCCATTAAGCTCTGCTAGCTCATATTCTTCAGCTGCTATTAAGCCTAGTGTTTTGGCAACATCTTGCCCAGCTACACCAAATTTATTTAGCCAACTGATTTTAGCAGATTTAGTTTTATTAACTTTCTTTTTAGCTACAATCGCTTGCTGTAATTTAGCTGCTAGTGCAGCATCGCTAATTAACGTAACTGTTTTACCAGCTATCAAAGTTGTGGCAATCGAAAATAACTGATCGCCAATTACTTGGCCAATTTTTTCAAATTTTTTAGCTCTAGGCGTAACTTCCAAATAATTAATAAATTTATGGTACTGAGCTAATTCATACTCAGATTCAATTTCCATTTCCTCGCTAAAAATATCTGCATCGGGATCATAACTAGCCAATGTCACCACAGCTTTACCTAAGCTCACAGTCAAATTCTTAGCAAGTTGCCATAAATTAACCCCCATGATCCTGGTCGTATTAATTGGGTGCAAGATTAAGCTACTACCAGCTTGGATTAGATTACCAGCGAAACCTTGCCCACTCTTAACTAAGCCCCGACCAAAGGCCATAAAATCTTGGGCCAACCTAGTAAAACTTTTGGAAATTTTAATTAAATTTTCACAGTTAGCCTGATGTGCTAGTGTCACAGTTTCTAAAACTGTATCTGAAAAATCTTGCAACCCGATGGTATTTTTGGGGAAAGCTTTATGATCAGCTAATTCGCAAATCAAATCTAGTTGCTGACTATGCAACCATTGCTGTTCAGGATTATTAAATTTAGCATAACAGCACCGCTCTGCCATTTCAGCTTGGTGTCGCCCAGGTAGATTTGTTCGTGCTTGCGTATTTGCACCTACATGTTTGTGAGCATTGTGCAGCCTGTGATTATAAGCTCGGATCACATTTGATGCGATCTTTTGCTTACGGAAAAGCTCACGTGCTTGTAATTGCGCTTGCGCTTGCTGCTCACGTTCACGTCGTATTTTGGCTAAAGATGAATCTGGATCTGTAGTTTCTGGATTTGATTGCTTTTGAATAACTATTAATGTTGCTAATTCTGCAGCAGTTCGTAATCGTGTAAGACGATTGCGGTTATCGTAAATTCTATTAAAATTATCTGGCCGATAAACTTTAGCAGAATTATTTTGTTGTGGTCCAAAATGGGGCATTTCAGAATTGCTGTCTAGTGCTAAACAAGCAAATATTAAAAAAGTAAAAAATATAAAAAAATTCGAAACTGTAATTACCAGCTTGTTAAGTTGCTTCAAAACTACTCGCAAGTTTTAACCAATTATTAAATCTAAAATTGCGACTCAAAACTTACATATTTAGTTTAAGTTGTCAAATCAATTTTTTGAAATATTGGGATTTTTACGCAACCTAAGATAAATAGCTTAAATATTAAGCTATTTACTAACAAAACGGCGTCTTTTTTTTCGTTTTTTATGTATTTTTTTAAATGCCACAGCTTTTTTCTTCATAGATATACCTGCTAACACATCAGCACATTTTAAACAAACTAACGTATTCTTAATTTCAACATTTTTAATTTTTAAAAATCTAATAAAGCTCCAACCATCAAGGTCTGCGTCTATTGATTTATCGCACATAGCACAT
>CAZZLB010000738.1:0-1691 GCA_964654655.1 uncultured Rhodoferax sp.
GGCCGTAGATTTCGGCAACCAGCGGTGAGAGGACCGGCGGTCCGGGCGGAACCTCCACCACCTTGACGTTGGCTCCCATCCTGCGGCCGATCTCCTGCAGTGCCGGACGAACCCGGGTGGCAATGACATGGCTCTGGTCCGCGCGGTGATGCTTGTCCACCAGGTTCACCTGGATGTCGCCCACTTCGCCGCCAGCGCGCAGATAGTACTGACGCACCAGACCGTTGAAGTTGATAGGCGCAGCGGTACCGGCGTAGGCCTGGTAATCGGTCACCTCGGGAACGCGTGACAGGTAGCCGCCCATTTCATGCAGTACGGCGGCGGTCTTTTCCACCGGCGTGCCGGCAGGCATGTCCACAATCACCTGGAACTCGGACTTGTTGTCCAGCGGCAGCATTTTCAGCAGCACCAGGCCGGTAGCGGGCAGGGCCACGGAGACGACGATCAGAACCAGCACGCCCAGACCCATCAAACGGCGGTTGCGCTGGCCGCTGTGGTCATCGAGCAGGGGCTTGAAGACACGCTGGAATAGTGGACCGAGCTTGCCAGCCAGGCCAGTGGGCGCATGTACGTGAGTGTGGGTGGAGACATGCTCCTTCATCCACAGGCGCGCCAGCCAGGGCGTGACCATGAAGGCAATCGCCAGCGAAAGCAGCATGCCCATGCTGGCGTTGATCGGGATCGGGCTCATGTAAGGGCCCATCAGACCCGAGACAAAGGCCATCGGCAGCAGGGCTGCAATCACGGTGAAGGTGGCCAGAATGGTCGGGCCGCCGACTTCATCCACCGCACCGGGAATAATCTCGGCCAATGTCTTGCCCGGATGGTGCTGCTGATGGCGGTGGATGTTCTCCACCACCACGATCGCATCGTCAACCAGAATGCCGATCGAGAAGATCAGCGCGAACAGCGAGACACGATTGAGCGTAAAGCCCCAGGCCCAGGAGGCAAAAAGCGTGACCATCAAGGTCAGGATCACCGCCGTGCCGACGATGGCGGCTTCGCGCCGACCCAAGGTCAGGAACACCAGTGCCACCACCGACGCGGTGGCAAACAGCAGCTTCTGGATCAGCTTTTGAGCCTTGTCGTTGGCAGTGGCGCCGTAGTTGCGGGTCTCTGCCACCTGTACCTCTTGCGGGATCACCGTGTTGCGCAACTGCTCGACGCGGTGCATCACCGCGTTGGCGACATCGATCGCATTCTCACCCGGCTTCTTGGTGATGGTCAGGGTGACGGCCGGGTATTCGCCACCGCCGTCTTTTTGTGTCAGGCCATGCCAGACGTAGTTGCTGCTGGGCCGAGGGCCATCCTGAATGTCGGCCACATCCTTCATGAAGACCGGCTTGCCAGCGTGTACGCCAATCATCAGATCAGCGACTTCGCGCGCCTGCTCCAGAAACGGGCCGGATTCGATGGCTACGCTCTTGTTGCCGGAAATCAGCTCGCCCACCGGCAGACCCAGATTGGCCGATTGCAGCGCGTTTCGCAGGTCGTTCACGGTGGTGCCGCTACCGGCCATGCGCACCGGATCAATGTGCACCATGACGGCACTGCCGGGGCCGCCGATGGTCTGCACTTCACGCGTGCCGTTGACCCGCTTGATCTCGGCCTCTATGCTGTGCGCCACGCGTTCGAGCTCAAGAGAGCTGGCGTTCGGGCTCTTGCTGAACAGCGTCAGGCTGACGATGGGT
>CAZZLB010000739.1:0-1687 GCA_964654655.1 uncultured Rhodoferax sp.
AGGAACTGGAAAAGCGCATCGAAGAACTCAAGACCGTGCACTTCTGGCTGGAGCAAAACTCCAAGGCACTCGGTGCCACAGTGCAGGCACTGGAAGTGCAAAAGATGACGCTGGCCACGCTCAAGGGCATGAACTTCAACATCGGCGACATGGCCAATGCACTCAAACTCAAGGCGGCCGACACCGTGTTCTCCGGTGTGCAGCGCGTCACGGACAAGGCAGCTTCGACGGCGCAGAGCATCTCCGAAGTAGCGGCTGACGCGCAAGCCGTGGCCAAGAAAGTGCGCAAGGCCACCAAGCCCGCCGCTACGGCCACCGCCGGCATGGTGGATCCAATGCAGCTATGGGGCTCACTGACGCAGCAGTTTCAGCAAATCGCCGCCAGCGCCATGAAAGATGCCGGCAAGAATACCGCCATCGACATGACCAAAAACATGGCTGCAGGCTTTGCCAAGGAAGCGGTCAAGGCCACAAAGAAGGCTGCTTCCAGCGCTGTCAAAGCCCGGACCACCGTCAGGAAGACACCAAAAAAATAATCGGATGAAGCTGTTTCCGTACGGTCATGCCATGCACCCGCAGTGGCGCATGGCGGCGGGGCTGGTGCTGGCGCAGGTGCGCGCCCAGATGGCCTTGCACGACTATGCCAGCGTACCGACGCTGGCGCTGCTTTACATCACCGACCATTACGCCACAGAGGCACAGGCCATCCTGGACCATCTGAGCGCTGAACTGCCCGAAGTCACCGACTGGTCAGGCACCGTGGGCGTCGGCATCGCATCGAACAACGTGGAATATTTTGATGAACCCGCACTGACGCTGATGCTGTGCGAGTTGCCGGGCGACCAGTACCGCGTATTCTCTGGCGTGGCGCCGCTGGGTATTGGCTTTGAAGCGCATACGGCGCTGGTCCACGCCGATGGCAACACACCCGAGCTGACCGGACTGATCGAGGAAATGGCCTTGCGCACGGACTCGGGCTACCTGTTCGGCGGACTGTCTTCAAGCCGCTCGGCCACGGTGCAGTTTGCCGTTGGCGGCAATGGCAACATCCAAGGGCAGGGTGCAGCCGGTGGCGTCTTCAGCGGTGGACTCAGCGGTGTCGCCTTTGGCGAGCGCGTCAGCCTCATCTCACGCGTCACACAGGGTTGTCTGCCGGTGTCGAAAGCACATCAGGTTGACGCCGCCCGAAGCAACCTGGTAACGCAGCTTGACGGCGAGCCGGCGCTGGACGTGCTGCTGCGGGATCTCAAGGTATCTCTGGATCAGCCCGAGCAGGCACTGCAGAGGATACGTGCCACGCTGGTCGGCTTGATGCGGGCCACGGACGCAGGTGGTGCGGCCAGCGACGCTGTGGCGATTGGGCGTAGCGGCAACTTTGGCAGCGATGTGCTGGTGCGCCACATCATCGGTCTCGACCCGGCGCGGCGTGCGGTAGCAGTGTCAGACCAGTTGGAAGCGGGCATGCAGCTGGCGTTCTGCCAGCGCAACGCACAAGCAGCCAAAGCCGATCTGACACGCATCTGTGCCGAGATTCGGGAAGAGCTTGAACCTGAAGAACTACCGGTGGAAGCACTGACGGCGCTGACTGCGTCCGAGGCCGAAGCTGCACCGCATCCGGCGCGTGGCATTGCAGGCGCCATTTATGTCAGCTGTTCCGGGCGCGGCGGTCCGCATTTTGGTGGGCCGA
>CAZZLB010000740.1:0-1686 GCA_964654655.1 uncultured Rhodoferax sp.
GGATTGTCTCGGACGGGCTGCTGCTGACGAGAAAAGCGTCGATCAGGAAACTCAGTACCGAAATGAAAATGCTGGCAAAGAATGCGGTCCAGAAGCTCGATACCTTGAAGCCCCGTACCAGCGAGGAGACCAGCATCATCATCAGTGCATTGATCACGAGCAGGAACAGGCCGAAGGTGAGCAGCGTCAGAGGCAGTGTCAGGACGATCAACAGCGGTTTCACGATGGCGTTGGCAAATCCCAGCAGCAGCGCAGCGACGATCAACGAGGTGGTGTCAGCGAAGCGGATGCCCTGGAAGATGCGGCCGGCGACCCAGAGCGAGACTGCCGTGATGGCCCAGTGTGTGAGGAAGGGGTAGAGATGGTGAAACATCAGCCCTGATGGCTCGATAGCCACTGTAATGTGCGGCCGCGCGCCAGGGCTGCAGTGCGCTGCTGGTACATGGGTCGGCCCCAACAGTTGAAGCCGTGCTCCGCGCCCTCGTACACATGAACCTGGGCGTTGGAGCGGCCGTCGAACGCGGCCTGCACGGCCGCCACGGCGGTCTCCGGGATGTGGCTGTCCAGTTCGGCGTAGTGAAACAGGATGGGTACCTGGATGGCGCTGGCCAGCCCAAGGTGGTTCTGAATGCCACCGCCGTAATAACAGACCGCCGCATCGACCGCACCGCTGGCCGCCAACTGGTAGGCCAGGCGCCCACCCATGCAGTAACCAAGGACGCCCACCTTGCCAGTCACTTCGCTGCGGCTGCGCAGCGTCTGGGCACATGCCACCAGGTCTGCCACAGCGTCCGCACCGTTGAGTCCCTGCATCAGGGAAAAAGCCTTTTTGGTGCCGGCTTCGTCATAGCTCAAATCGACACCCGGCTCCTGACGCCAGAAGACGTCGGGCGCGAGCACCACGTAGCCGTCCAGTGCGTACTGCTCAGCGACAGCGCGGATATGGGCATTCACGCCCCAGATTTCCTGGATGACGATCAGGCCAGGACCACGTCCGAGAGGCGGTAGCGCCAGATAGCCGTCAAAACGCTTGCCGGCCTCGGCCTGGATGCTGATGGTTGATGATTTCATGGACTCAGTCTCTCACTTTCAGGCTTGCGCGCCCCATTTGCCAGAGCAAAAAGCTGTAGATGTCTGCCGACATGGCATAGCGTTGTGGCGCCGTGCTGCCAATGCCATGGCCGGCCTGCAGGTCAAGCCGCAACAGCACTGGCTTGGCGCTGCTGCTGGCGGCCTGCAAGCGGGCGGTGGCCTTGCCGCTCTCCCAGACGTCCACGCGCGGGTCGTTCATGCCATGCACCAGCATGACCGCCGGGTAGGCTGTGCCGTCCTTGATGTTGTGGTAGGTACTCATCTCCAGCAACGCAGCGAATTCAGTCGCGTCGCGGACGCTGCCAAATTCGGAAATATTGGTGATGCCGTTGGCGCTCTCCTCAGAGCGAATCGTGTCCATCATGCCGACGCTGAAAATCGCTGCTGCAAACAACTCTGGTGCACTGGTGACGGCCCGCCCGACGAAGATGCCACCGGCGCTGCCGCCCATCACGGCCATCGTTTTGGGAGATGCATAGCCTTGCTGGATGAGGTATTGAGCGCAGGCAATGCCGTCTTTCCAGGTGTTCGGTTTGGTGGTCTTGAAGCCAGCCTTGTACCAGTCGTTGCCGTAAACGCCGCTGCCGCGCACGT
>CAZZLB010000741.1:0-1685 GCA_964654655.1 uncultured Rhodoferax sp.
AAAAGATCTTCGGCAAACACACAAAGATTATGAGTAATGAGGCACCTGCCGCGCCCGATGCAGCCACATTGGCCGCACTGGTGCCGACCGGCACGCTGCGCGTTGGCGTTTACCAGGGCAGTCCGACCTCGATGGTGGCTGTTGGCAAGAGCGGCGACAAGGCTGGTGTAGCACATGATCTTGGAATAGCTCTGGCAGCAAAGCTCGGCGTGCCGGTCAAGCTGGTCGAGTTTGCCCGCGTGGCGCAGGTGATTGACGCGCTCAAGGCGGGTGAGCTTGACTTTACCTTTACCAATGCATCGGAGAGCCGCGCGCGCGATGTGGACTTTACGCCGACGCTGCTGCGCCTGGAACTCGGCTATCTGGTGCTGCAGGATTCGCCGATCAAGACGCTGACGGATGTGGACCGGCCTGGCATGCGTGTCGGGGTCAGTCAGGGCAGTACATCACAGGGTGTTCTGGGCCGCCAGTTCAAGAACGCGATTCTGGTACCCGCGTCGTCACTGCAGCAGGCACAAGACATGCTGCGCCAGCGCGCCATAGACGCCTTTGCCACCAACAAGGGCATCCTGTTCGAACTCTCGGATGCCTTGCCTGACTCGCGTGTCCTCGACGGGCGCTGGGGCTATGAAGCACTGGCCATTGCCATTCCGAAAGGCCGGCAGGCGGGCTTGCCCTACCTGCTGCGCTTTGGCCAGGACATGACAGCCAAGGGTCAATTGCAATCGATGGTGCAGCGCTCCGGCTTGCGCGGCACGACAAGCGGCGAATAGAAAACCCTTTCACTTTTTCTGGAGAAAACACATGAGATCCATTGACATTGCTTGCACCCTCACAAGGCGTGTCCTGCTCGCCAGTCTGGCAGCTACCTTGCCGCTGTTGGCCAGCGCCCAGCAGTATCCGGCCAAGCCGGTCAAGATTGTGGTTGGCTATGCGGCCGGTGGTGCGGTCGACATCGTGGCACGCACCGTTGGGCAAAGCCTGGCCAGTACGCTGGCGCAGTCCTTCATCGTGGATAACAAGCCCGGGGCCGGCACCAATATCGCGGTGAAATCCGTCATCGAAGCCCCTGCCGACGGCTATACCCTGCTCATGGCCGCCAACGCGCTTGCCGCCAACATGGCGCTGTACCAACCAGCACCGTTTGATGCAGAAAAAGACTTGCTGCCGATTGCATTGATTGGGCGCGTGCCGGTTGTCATCGCCGCCAACGCCAATGCGCCCTTTGGCAACATTGCCAAATTGCTGGAGGCGGCCAAAGCCAAGCCAGGCACCATCGCCTTTGCCACGCCAGGCAATGGTTCAACACCGCACATGGCGGTCGAGCTGTTCGCACATGCTGCCGGCATCTCACTGATGCACGTGCCTTACCGCGGTGGCTCGCAGGCCATCACCGACACCATAGGCGGCCAGCTGCCACTGGTGGCGGTCAATGCGCTGGAGGTGCAGCCCCACGTGAAGAGCGGCAAGCTCAAGGTGCTGGCGGTGCTCAGTGCCAATCGCAGCCCGATCTTCCCTGAAGTTCCGACCATCGCAGAGTCCGGCTTTGCCGGCTTTGAGGCCTCGGTCTGGTATGGTCTGCTGGCACCGGCCGGGACGCCCAAGCCCATCATCGTGAAGCTGCACGCCGAAGTGCAAAAGGCGCTGCAGTCGCCTGAAGTGCGCGCACGCATGACGGGCGTTGG
>CAZZLB010000742.1:0-1680 GCA_964654655.1 uncultured Rhodoferax sp.
GACGCCTTGCAGCGTATGCCGCCGTGCCCGACCGCTGGCATCCTGTTACTGAATCCGCCTTACGGCGAGCGCATCGAAGTGGCTGGTGTGGCGGGCGTCAGTCACCGTGGTGGACGCGAGCAGGCGCAATTGCCCGATGGCGGCGAGTTTTTCAACCAGCTCAGCTCCCACTGGAAGAAAAATTACGCCGGTTGGAGCGCCTGGGTGCTCTCCCCCGATCTCAAGCTGCCCGGCAAGATGCGCCTGAAGGAATCACGCCGTGTGCCGCTGTGGAATGGCCCGATCGAGTGTCGATTGTTCCGCTTCGACCTCGTGGCCGGAAAAATGGGGTCAGATCACCGGCAGCGTAGCGGCCGTGTGCTCTGACCCCATTTTTCCGGAGGTGAACAAAGTTCGCCCCGCAGTGATCGACACCAACATCGTCCTCGACCTTTTCGTCTTTAACGACCCTGCCACCCAGCCCCTCAAGCAAGCATTGGTCTCACAAAAAATCCAGTGGCTGACAACCCAGGCCATGCGCGATGAGTTGGAACGTGTGCTGGGCTATCCTAAGATCATGGCCCGTCTGGCGGTCGCTGAACTGGACGCCGAAGGCGTGCTGAAGCGGTTCGACGCCGAGGCTCGTCTGGTCGAGGTGGCGCCCAAGGCCAGTGTTACCTGCCGCGACCCGGATGACCAGAAGTTCATTGACTTGGCCGTCCTGCACAGGGCAGCGCTGCTCAGCAAGGACCGCGCCGTTCTTTGCATGAAAAAACGCCTGCTCGCGCTTTCAGTGCGCGCTCAAACCGCAATGGATTTTGAACCATGAGCCAGACCTTGTCTGCCCTGAACGACATCGAAGCCGTGCCGCTGGGCGCTGACGAATTTGACGAGATTGACGCCATCCTGGACGAGCTGCGCAGCCGTTACGACGAAACACCGCAATGGGAATTTTGCGAAGGCTTTATGGCTGCGCTGATCTGCTGCCGTCGAGTCATCAAGCCTTCGGAGTACCTGCCGGTGCTGCTGGCCATCAGCATCGAGGGCGACGCCGACGAAGGCTCGTTTGCCAGCGAGGCGCAACAGCGGCGCTTCCTGGAGCTATGGATGCGGCGCTGGAATGAGGTGGCGCAGGCCCTCGACACAGAAGTCGAATCACTGGACGACGAGGCCGCTTACCAGCCCGAGGTGATGGACGTGCGGGGCGCCGTGGCCGCCTTGCCGGAGGCAGAGCTACCTGCCATGGAAGTTGACGCACTGCCATCGTTCGGTCAGATCTGGGCGCTGGGCTTCATGTATGCGGTCGAGGCCTGGCCCGAGGAATGGGCGCCGACGCCTGAGGATCAATGTGGTATGTTCCATTTCCAATTTCGCCAAGCTCACTGAAGAGGGGTTTTGCCATGACAAAAACGGGAGACACCTGTCAGACACACGTCACGCCAGCACCCGCCTGGGCAGTGGGTATGCGCAAGTTCAGCGACTACCTTTCCAAAGACTTTCTGGGCGGGCCGCGCCCCTGGAAGTTTGCCTGGGTCATCAATTTCCAGAAGGGTGGCAGCTTTTTCTTTTTTGGTTTTCTGATCTGGTACTACCAGAACACGTCCACCGCTGCCTGGGTCTATCTGGCGCTGCATGGTGGTTATGGGCTGGTCTGGCTGATCAAGGATCTGGCTTTTCCGGATCCGAACTGGCAGATCAAAA
>CAZZLB010000743.1:0-1677 GCA_964654655.1 uncultured Rhodoferax sp.
GGGGATCAAGCTCCACGCTGCACTGCTGCTGTCACCATTGAGGATCAGGGCTGTCGCGATAGCCAAACCCAACAGCAACCAGATCAGTCCCCAGCGCAAGTTGCTGTTGAGTGATGTCTCTGACTTGCCTCGTGCCAGAAAGAACTCAGCCGGCAGGGGGGGAAGCTCCATGCCCCGCTCAATGGCCATCAGTCGCTCCTTATGGTGCAATTCAAATATATGAATCTTCTTCTGATGATCCAGCCAAAGGGCCAGCATCCCGACACCGATGCCCATGATGATGGCAACCAGTGGAATGAGAAGGGGCAGAACGTGACGAAATTCAGACATATCAATTTCCTTGTGGAGTGAGTGATCAGCGTTGATACTTGCTACATGGTGAGATGGTTTCAGATGAACTGGAAAAATATTTCGACAAATTGTTGAAACCGTTGCGAGTCCCTGAAGTACAAATACGCATGCAAGCCGCTTCGCCAGTCAGCCTAGATCAAGCGCCAAGCGATGCCGCTCTGCGCGATGCTGATATTCAAGCGGCACTGCATGCAGGCCAGACCTCCCAAGCGTTTTCGGCGCTCGTCGAGCGTTACGAGGTGAAGGTGTTTCGGCTGTGCGTGTCCATGTTGCGAGACTCCGCTCTGGCGCAAGACATCGCCCAAGAGGTTTTTCTTCGAGTCTGGCGCTTCTTGTCCCACTACGACGCGCGGATCGGCGCCTTTTCGACCTGGATTTTTGCAATTACGCGCAACCAGTGTCTGTCGGCTTTGAATCGGCTGCATGCCTGCGAGGCCTCACTCGATGAGTCTGAAGTGTGGCGACAGGCAGCGCAAATACCAGTGCCCGCTGATGCAAACGATGCTGCTTCGCTGACTTGGCTGCGCAGCCTCGTGGATGCCTTGCCATCAAGCTATCGAACCACCCTGACGCTTTATTATTTCGAGGAGTGCTCAGTGGCAGAGGTGGCCAACATGCTTGGGGTACCCGAGGGGACCGTCAAGACCCACCTGCATCGTGCCCGCAGCATGTTGCGCCAAACCCTGAAGCAGCACGGTTTGGCTGACTTCGCACTCTGGACATAAGGAGGACGCACTATGTCTGATGACTTGAATATGCCAGCGGATGCTGCTACCAATTCAACTGTCCCTGATTCCTTGGATCGCGCATTGCGCCAAATCATTGCGCCGCCATCAGTGCCGTCAGACTTCAGGTCAAAGGTGATGGCGATGATCCAGGACGATATTTCTGACCTAGAGACACGTCGTTGTGCCCTGCAAGCTCAACATCAAAGGGAGGTCGAGCGCCTTCAGTCGGGCTATGTTCAATTGCGGCGTGACCGCCTTTCCGCGGTTATTGCAAGCACGTTTGCCATGGGCGTCTGCGTGAGTTCGGTGGGGCCATGGCTTTATGACCAGGTGGGCCCGGATGTATCGCTCACCATGCCGCTTGTCGCCGCTGTGATCGGAATGGCGGCAGGCGCCAGCGTCTGGATTGAGCGGTTCGGTCGTGCTGCACGACCGTGGCGCTCTTGATTGAGTGGAGAGCTGTGTACGGGAGAGCCGCACCTACGGTTCTGAGGGGAGGACGAGAGTTCTTCTCTACCTCTATCAGCCGCGGAGCTGAGTGCCACGGCGGCCTGATCCACCCAGCATAATGAACGGAGTTTGGCTTGTCATCAGTTCG
>CAZZLB010000744.1:0-1676 GCA_964654655.1 uncultured Rhodoferax sp.
GGAAAGACCTTTGAACTCAAGCAGAATGCTTTTCGCGATGACCGGCGCGACGTGCTGGCCTCCACGCGCGCCGCCCTCGACTACCTGCAAAAGCTCTACGGCATGTTTGGTGACTGGCAACTGGCACTGGCCGCCTACAACTGGGGCGAGGGCAGCGTGGCACGCGCCATCGCCAGGAACCAGCGCGCCGGCCTGGGGACCGGCTACACCGATCTCTCGATGCCGATGGAAACCCGCTTTTACGTGCCCAAGCTGCAGGCCATCAAGAACATCGTCGGCAACCCGCAGGCCTTCAATTCGAGCCTGCCGCAGATCGGCAACCACCCCTACTTCCAGACCGTGGACATCAAGCGCGACATCGATGTGGCGCTGGCCGCCAAGCTGGCCGAGGTGCCGCTGGAAGACTTCAAGGCGCTCAATCCATCGGCCAGCCGCCCGGTCATCCTGGCCGCCGGTACGCCTCAAATACTGCTGCCCTGGGACAACGCAGCCATCTTTCAGCGCAATCTCGAAGCCTACAGTGGCGGCCGCCTGGCGAGCTGGACGGTCTGGCTGGCTCCCACCACCATGCGCCCGGCCGACGCCGCCAAACGGGTCGGCATGACCGAGCAGGCCCTGCGCAGCGTCAACAATATTCCACCCAGGGGCGTGGTGATCAAGGCCGGATCGAGCCTCGTGGTGGCACGCTCCGGTCATCTTGAAACCGATGTGGCCGTGCATCTGGCAGACAACGGCCAGTTGTCCCTGGCCGCCCTGGCAGTGCCAAAACCTGCCGCTGCCAAAGGTCGAAAGGCCGCGACCTCAGGCAAGGTCAGGAAGAAAGCACAAGCATCTGTGGCGCAAAAAAAGACTGTCACGCCAAAGCCACCGGTCAAGCGATAGCGCGTCAACTCTAGCGCCGGTCCACCAGTGCGTGCGCAATAGTGCCCAGATCAACATATTCAAGCTCGCTGCCCACAGGGACACCGCGCGCCAGGCGCGTCAGACGCAAGCCCTTGGCTTTCAGCCCCTCGCTGATCACATGGGCGGTGGTTTCACCTTCAGCGGTGAAGTTGGTGGCCAGAATCACTTCCTGCACCACGCCGTCACTGGCGCGCTCAAACAGGCCCTTGATGCCAATCTCCCTGGGGCCGATGCCATCGAGCGGGCTGAGCTTGCCCATCAGCACAAAATACAGGCCGCTGTACGCACCGGTGCGCTCCACCGCTGACTGGTCAGCCGGCGTCTCCACCACGCACAGCTTGCTGGCGTCACGCCGTGGGTCCTGGCAGGTAGCGCAGATGAGGTCCTGCGTGAAGGTGTGGCAACGCTCACAGTGTCGTACACCCTCCACGGCAACCTGCAGCGCATGCGACAGCGACAATGCCGCCGGCCTGTCGTGTTGCAGCAGATGAAAGGCCATGCGCGATGCCGACTTGACACCGACGCCGGGCAGACGGCGCAGCGCCTGGATCAGGGCATCAAGCGAATTGGCGTTGGACATCCTCAGAACGGAAACTTCATTCCGCCGGGCAAGCCCGGCATCCCTGCCGTGATCTTGCCCATCTTCTCGGCCGAAGTTTCTTCGGCCTTGCGCACTGCGGCATTGAAAGCCGCGGCCACCAGATCTTCCAGCATGTCCTTGTCCTCGGCCAGCAGGCTGGGGTCTATGCTGATGCGCTTGACGTCGTGCTTGC